>JACQIE010000076.1 GCA_016198645.1 Candidatus Aenigmatarchaeota archaeon
ACAATATGGCCGAAGAAAATCCGGATGATGCACAGAGAGATACAGGTTTCGTAAATTCACCCGCTTTTAGAGCATCAATGGAAGAGTTATTTACCAGATTGCCTGGCTATGCGGAGCGGGCGGCCGCTGTTCCTACTGAAGCTCACGGGTCGATAGAAGAAAGAGGCAGAGTAGGGAAACATTGGTGGGAAATGCGCGAGCAACAAGGGTTGAACAGATACAAGATGGCCGAGTTGATGGGGCAAGACGTTGACCACGTAAGACATTTTGAAGTGGGGTTATCTACCGACACGGAATTTGACACGTTTCCTGCGTTATACGCGAAGGCTCTTGGGAATATGGGATTATACCAAGATTTCTTGCAGCAGTTCGGATTAACTCCGGGAGCGGTTTTTGCGATAGAAAATCCGTTCGCATCAGTCATGCCGGAAGACGATGGAAACAGGAGAATCGTAGTAAATAGTGTGCCAGCACTTTATGCCAATCGACAACGGTATGAAGCATGTTTAGCAGGAATGACTGCCGGAATGCCGCCGGAACAAAGGGCGGGTTATGTTGATAGTCATCCGTTTACGTATTCTATAGAGAGAGCGTAATTTCTTCATTCAATCTCCAGTTTCTGCGCCTTCAATTCCTCGTCCACGGCTTTGCTTGTCACGAGGTTGTTTATCTCTATCAGTTTTCTTACTATCGGGTTTTCTTCGTTCAGCTTGTAGAGTTTTGCGCGGCCCACTTGCCGCGTTTCCTTTACTATTCCTTTCTCTATGAGTTTCGGGAAAAACGAATGCAGAGTGTTCCAACCGACGTCGCTTTCTTTGGCGACGTCGGTCAACGAGTAGTCAAATTCCCTGTATGTCATAAAGAAGTCCAAGACCTTGATTAAGGGCGAACTCCCGAATACTTCCACGAATGCAGTTTTGTCTCCCATATAACGCCTCCGAACGTTGAACATTTATATCAATATAAATATCTAACATATAATCAATAGAATGATAAGTTTAAATAATTATTATCGTAATATGAAATTACTATTTGAGTATATTGATGCGTCAAAATAGTGATTATATGGACGATAGCGAACTAAAAGCGGCTATTCTGCGCAAAATGCTCATGCATAGGTGGATAGGCGGGAAGCATACGGCTATAGACAATATACCCAAAGGATTTCCGCTGCATGTGAGGAACGATATTTCACGGGTTGTGCAGAATCTCATAAGAGAAGGATTCATCGTGCGGAAGCCGACGAATTACGGCGAGCATGTTTATCTTAATCCTCGGCGCGTTTACGAAGCTAAGAAGATAGCCGGAATTATATGATTTTACGACCCGCGCAAGAGATAATCAACAATTGAATCATCTCGGAAATTCCTATCGTTTTTTGTCCAGCCGGTAAAGTTTCAATGCGGTATACATGAGCAGAAGGAAGAACGCGGCTATCGTTATCCGCTGTTTCATGCCTAGCAAGACGCCGGTAGAAGCCGTAAACCATGCATATGCAGAATACGCTATGATAATGCCCAGTATGCCGGCGACTGCAAAATAATATCTCATGTATTTCTCGTTCCGCGTGTCGGCTACGAGCAGGATAAACGCCGGAAACAGGAACACGAAAGTGCTGTAAGTTGCAGCGTTGTGCAGCTCCGCCGTGGAAGTTGACGGCGGGCAAAAGCGCGGGCCTTCTTCACAGGGCGCATCGCTGGGGAAGACTCCTATCAGGAACATTGCAAGCCCACCCAAAGCGAACAGAACCGATGCAAGCTTTCCGAAAGCCCCCTTCCTTATTCCGTAAACCCCGGCGGAGAATGCAATGATGAAAATTCCAAGCAGCATGAAGCCAAAGACGTTCATGAATAGCTGGACAGGGCTGCCGGTTGCGCCAAGGTCGCTGATTACATGATTCATGTGGTCGTATCCCGGGTACATGGAGCCTGAAAGGAGCACAACCAAAGCAAAAATGGCCGGGCCGAAGAGCCCTGACAATAGCAGGAACTTGATTTTCTGAATCATTATGATATTCGTAACTGGCAGACTTAAAACAATTTAAGCGCCTGCCGTATATGAATTTATGCTAATTTCCATGAAGCCGGTCGGCATCGTGAAGAACAATGAGAAGAGCCAGCATTTCGGCGGATGGGGCAACGTCATTTCCGACATAGCCGTAAACAAAAAATTTGCGCCTGCGCTTGACGGTCTGGAGGACTATTCGCATGCGGTTATAGTTTACTGGATGCATCAGGTAAAGAAGCACGTGATAAAACATCATCCGCAGGGCATTGCGCCGCTCGTGGGAATATTCGCATGCCGCTGCCAGGGGCGGCCAAACCCCATAGGCATCTCGGCTGTGAAGATAGTAAGACACAGAAAAAACATACTGACCGTAAAGGGGCTGGACGTGGTCAACGGCACGCCCGTGCTTGACGTAAAGCCGTACACGCCGCAGTACGACCTCGTGAACAACGCGAAAGTTCCTGCGTGGACAAAAATGCTGCGCTATTGACCGTTAATGATTTATATTTGCCGAGAAAATTGGTATCATGCCAGAGTTATTCCAATGTCCGGAATGCAAGCTGTTCTATAAAGACGAGGGCACGGCTGAAAAATGCAGAAAGTGGTGCGCGTCGCATAAAAGCTGCAATATGGAAATCGTAAGGCATTCAGTCAGAAAGTGACAGCGTATCAATTCATTCTGAACCGCTTCATCATCGCCGAGTTCGTCACGACGAAGATGGAACTGAACGCCATCGCGCCCGCCGCGATTATCGGACTGAGCAATAATCCAAAGGACGGATAAAGAATGCCGGCGGCGACGGGTATCCCGATGACGTTGTAGAAGAACGCCCAGAAGAGATTTTGCTTTATCTTGCGGACGGTGAAGCGGCTTAGTCGTATCGCCCGCGCCACGTCGCGCGGGTCGCTTTTAATCAGGACTATCTGCCCGCTCTCCATCGCCACGTCCGTGCCGGAGCCGATGGCTATCCCTACGTCCGCCTGCGCCAGCGCGGGCGCGTCGTTTATGCCGTCGCCGACCATGGCGACGACTTTGCTTTGCTGAAGCTTCTTGATTTCTGCTGCCTTGCGGCCGGGAAGCACGCCGGCAAGAACCGTGTTTATGCCCAGCTCCTTTGCGACGGCGTTAGCAGTTCTTTCATTGTCACCGGTTATCATCGCGGCGCTTATGCCCATTTTTCTCAGCTCTTCCACCGCGCTCTTCGCTTCTGCTCTTGCCGTGTCAGCGGCTGCCACGATGCCCACGAGCCTTTTATTCACGGCGACGAGCATCGCGGTCTTGCCCCGGTTTTCCAGATTCACAAGCTCCGATTCAACATCGTCCGCGACTTTTATTCCTTCGGATTTCATTAGCATCCTGTTGCCGAGAAGTATACTCCGTCTTGCGTGCGAAGCGGAAACGCCCTTGCCGCTTATCGCGCGGAAATTTTGCGCGTCCGGAACTGTTATCTTGCTCTCCCGTGCCTTCTTCAGGATTGCGTCGGCGAGCGGATGTTCCGACCCCTTCTCGGCGATGGCGGCGCAGAGAAGAACGTCGCGCTCGCTGCCGGAAAATGTGACAATGTCAGTGACCTTCGGTTTCCCTACAGTCAGGGTGCCGGTCTTGTCAAAGACCACGGCGCTTATTTTCCCGGCGCGTTCCAAAGCCTCGCCGTTCTTTATCAGTATACCGTTTTCCGCGCCCTTGCCGGTGCCGACGAGTATCGCAGTTGGCGTTGCCATGCCCAGCGCGCAGGGGCAGGCGATGATAAGCACGGAGACGAGAATTGTAAATGAAAAAATAAAGCTCTGCCCCATGACGAAATACCACGTTGCGAAAGAGAGCAGCGCCACGGCAACGACTATCGGAACGAAATACGAGGAAATGCGGTCGGCGAGCCGTTGCAGCGGGGCGCGGGATATCTGCGCTTCTTCAACGAGATTTATTATCTGCGCCAGCGCGGTGTCGCTGCCGACCTTGGCAGCGCGCATTTTAAGCAGCCCGTGCTTGTTTATCGTGGCGCCTATAACCTGAGAGCCTTTTTCCTTTTCAACGGGCACAGACTCTCCGGTTATCATCGATTCGTCCACAGAGGAAGAGCCGCTTATCACGACGCCGTCCACGGGAATCTTCTCGCCCGGCTTGACCAGTACAATGTCATTGACGTTTATCTGTTCCACAGGAAGGCGAAGCTCTTTTCCGTTCCGCACAACCGTGGCGAATTTGGGCTGCATGTCTATGAGCTTTCTCAGCGACTCGGACGCCCTGCCCTTGGCTATGTCTTCGAGAAGCTTGCCAAAGAGGATGAGCGTTATTATCGCCGTTGACGTGTCGAAATAAGTTTCCGTGCCAAACGCGGCAGGCATAAACGTCGCCAACGCGGAATAAAGCCATGCAGCGGACGTCCCTATCGAAATAAGCACATCCATATTGGTTGCCCGTGCTTTCAGCGCGTCGTACGTTCCCCGGTAAAATTGCCAGCCTGCGACGAACTGCACGAGCGTCGCAAGCGCGAAGAGGATGAAATTTTCATTCACGTACGGGACATCGATTACGAACATTACCAATATTACAATTGACGTTAAAATCGCGGAAAAAACTGTAAGCGCTTTCAGCCGCTTCATTTCTTTTTCCGGCTTGATAAAAGTTTCCACGCATCCCGAAGAGCAGAAGTAATACATCCTGCCGCGCACTTGCTCCTTTAGCGGAGACGTTTTCTCGTCAACGTACATTCCGCATACCGGGTCTTTCGCCATTTATTAACCCCGCGAAGAAAACTTTTCCGGATTTTTGAGGAACGTTTCTTTGCACGAAGCGTTGCAGAAATAATAGGGTTTCCCTTTATGCACCGCCTTTATGGCGGGATTCGCATCCATTCCGCACACAGAATCTTTCGCCATGCAAATCACCTTCGTTTCTATTAACGCCAGATTATTTAAGCTTATATCATTATACGATATATAACTCAGGGCGACGCGATGAAAAAAGACGAGAGCTTCATGACAAATCTCACGAAGTTTTACATGCTCACGCTGCTTCGGGAGGAGCCGAGGCATGGCTATGATATAATGAAAGAACTGGGCGCGCGGCTCGGCAAGAAGCCGAGCGCCGGGCAGATATACCCGCTGCTGAAAAAAATGCAGGGGCTCGGATACGTGACGCGGTCGGCTGACGGCAAGAAGAAGACGTACAAGCTGACGGCGGAAGGAAAGGCTTTTGCAATGAATATGATGGATAGATTTTCCAGAATTCTTGACGCGTCTGTGCGGCAGAGGCTGGTAAAATGCGCGTGCTGCGGATGCGAGGTTTACAGCGGCTCGGTCAGGCAGAGGCTGGGCAGCAGAACCTTTAGTTTCTGTTGCACGAGCTGCGCCGCGGGTTTCGACGGGCGGTAAGCTTTTAATAAATCGAATTGAGAATACCAACTATGGGCGAAGAAAGCGCTTTCAGGATTTCCAGAAAGAGCATCTATGCGGTTGCCGCACTTGCCGGCACGTTTCTGACAGTAGGATGGCTGCTGCTTCAAAATTCTTCTGCGCCTTTTGCCGCAGCCACTCTTCTTTCGGCAGGAATAATATGGTGGGCGGCGGCTTTCGCGTACAGCAACAGGGAAAAAATGAGCGAGATGCACTGCATGATGAACGGCATGGCGTTCGGCATGATGGCGAGCTTCGCGATAGGGGCGCTGGTGGCGCTGCCCAAGGGCGACTTCATGCTTGGCATAATTGCAGGCACGGCTGCGGGACTTCTGGCAGGAATACCGGTTGCCGAGGCAGGCGGGCGGCTTGCGAGAATGGAGGGCGTGATGGCGGCGCCCATGGGCGGCTCCATGGGAGCGATGCTCGGGGTGATGATGCGTTTTTACGACGTCCAGCTGTTCATGCAATTTTTCTTCGTGACGCTTATTTTCATAATGTACGAGATGACGAAGGCCAACGAGAGCCACTGCAAATGCGCGGTGCCGTCGGGGCTGAAATATTTCGGGCTCGTGGTGGGCGCGGCGGCAATAGCATCCACGTTCATGATGGCTTACGGCACGGGCACGCCCTCCGGCGGCGTCGTCGGGCTGCAGGGCAACGAGGTACAGGAGATTGCGATGAAGATAGAGCCGTGGGGATATAATCCCGACCAGATAACGGTGAAGAACAACGTGCCGGTGAGAATAAATCTTCAGGCGTCGCCGCAGGCGGGATGCACGCGCTCAATCGTTTTCAGGGATTTCGGCGTGAGCAAGACCGTCGCCGCAGGAGGCACGGACACCATAGAATTCACGCCCCAAAAACCCGGCACCTACCAATTCAGCTGCGCCATGGGAATGGCGCGGGGAACGCTTGTTGTGCAGTGAATCACAACCTGCGTACTGAAAGCGGCACAAGAGGCAAAGGCTGGCCGTTTCATGGCCTAACTGAACAGTAAACAAGTACAACAAAGACTTTTCGTAGAAAGTCTTTGGGTTTACGAGGAGTTTTTTAATTCCTCGTAATAAAACTGAAAACAATACTCGTCTCGGTCAAAGTTCAAACCATGCACGGAAAGTCTTTTCTCACCATTTTCACAACGGCAAACAAAGTTGTATGGCAACACGTTTTTGACGCCGTGCCTCGAACGGTTGTCGGATAGGGAACGCATTAATCCTTCCCGATGCTGAGAACTTTCCCGCACTTAGGGCAGAGATAGAAAATCTTGCTTGTGCCGAGGCGCATGTCTCTGGTCGTTGTTATCCTTGCCGCGCAATGCGGGCATATCGGTGCCTTGTTCTCGTATTCTTCAACGGGCATAAATGACTATCAGAATGAAGGCATAAAAGCCTTGCTGAAGAAAGAAAAGCATGGCAGAAGAGAAGAAGACCTATATGCCGCAGAGCGGCGCGGGGCTGATACGCTACTACGACGCGGACGAGAAAGGCGCAAAGATATCGCCCTACCTCATCGTCGGCGCGGCAGCGGGTTTTTCCGCTTTTGTCGTCATTCTTAATCTTTTGGGATAAAAGTGTCGAATGCCAAATTATACCAACAAAGCAAAATGGGGATACAGAATACTGACCGGTGCCATGGCAATAGGATTTGGCGTCGGCGCGATTCTCAGTGGTCTGGATAGGAATGGCGCATTAGCTGCGTCACAAGCCGTCGTGTCTGCCGGTGCCGCATGGGAGCTTTATGGCATCGCTAAGTACGGGAAGACAGACGGCGCGGGGCTCCTTGCGTCAGCTCTGGGTTGCTATCCCACGGTGTCATTTGCAGTAGATATCATGGACGAGTATCGTGCTACTATGGGAGTCACAGGCAGTATGATTTCAGCTGGAATGTTGGCATCGCGTCTTTTCATGAGAAACAGCGATAGACAAAAATAATCCTGTAGTTCGCTTATTAAACTACGACGTCTAAAATCCAACTATGGCAATCCGCATAGGCACAGCCGGCTCTCCGACGGGCAGCAATCTTTCCGGTATGAGTGCGCTGGAAGCGGCCGGTCTGCACGCTATGGAAGTGCAGTTCGGGCGCGGCGTGCAGATGGGTTCGGCACTAGCCGAGAAGATAGGCGAGGAGCGCGGAAGGCACGACGTTGCGCTAAGCGTGCATGCGCCTTATTACATAAATTTGCTTTCACAGGATGACGGGAAACGCGAGGCGAGCAGGGCGCGCATCGTTGAGTCGTGCGAGCGGGCGCGGCGCATGGGGGCGTCGCCCGTGGTTTTTCATCCGGGGTATTACGGTGAAATGAACAAGGACGATGCTTACGAAGAAATGAAAAAACAGATAAGGCTCGTGCTGGCGGAGATAAAAGGCTGGAACGTCGCCATTGCACCGGAGAACACCGGCAAAGACAGCCAATTCGGCTCGGTGGAAGAAGTTCTCTCACTGGCGAAAGAACTAAAAACATCTTTCTGCATAGACATAGCGCACCTGCGCGCGAAGCACAGGGGAAATGAAGACGTTAAGAAAATGCTGGACGACTTGCCTTCAGGGCACATGCACTTCCAGTATTCTGGCGTTGAGTGGAACGCCGGCGGGGAGAAGAGGCACGTTCCCATAGACGAGAAACACTTCACGGCATTTGCGCGCGAGCTGATAGAGCGGGAAACGGACGCCACGATAATATGCGAGTCGCCTGATACTCTCAACGATGCGCTGAAAATGAAGAGGATTTTTGAAAGGATTGATTCCACGGCGTAACGCCATTTCACTACAAACGATTAAATACTCTCAAGGCTATTATTGTTATGAGTGCCTGCGGAGCATTATGGTGGGGCAACGCAAGTCCAGCACTTAGTTATATACCCAGTTTTCAGCCTCCTGCGGTTTTAGATACCATTGGGAAGATGATTTATGACCCCAGAGAAATGAGCAGGGGCTATGACCCTGCAACATCCTGGAAAAGTCCTGCTCAAATAGATATGGACAGAGTGCGAGCTGCAGACTACGGATCCCCAAATTTGAATCTATGTGAAAAAATTGATATTCAAATGAGATTAGCTCGGCAACGAGGAATGGAGTTGTTTGAAACTTATCATGTAATGGAACGAAATCAAGATCGAGTTTTTGAAATGATGTCAAGGAGAGAAAGACAAAGAATTTTGCCATCACCATATGTAGAGCAAGCACAGATAGTCCGTCAAACCCCAAGAGAAACAGTTTTCAAGGGGAATGGTAACTCCCATTTCAGCTACGTAAATCCCGCAGACGGGCGCTCAGGGTTTCATGAAACCACGCAAGTTCCTGGCATAGGCGTGAATGAAGGTTTGGCTGATGGTTATTCGGTTCATACAGTCATAAGCAC
>JACQIE010000075.1 GCA_016198645.1 Candidatus Aenigmatarchaeota archaeon
CTTATATAAGGAGTTTATTAAAAACACGGCTTTGCACAAAAAGTTAGGATATTGGCCGCTTCTGCGCCAATATCCTGACGCGTTAGTGGGCATGAAACTGTTTGAAGCGCTTCGCGCTTCGGTCAGCAGATGCCCACGACTTTTTGTGCAAAGCCTAAAAACACTTAACCTTTCACGGCATTTTATTGTCATGCTTACAAAAAAATACGAGCCCCGTAGCGTAGATGAAATGATAGCGAATCGCGAGCATGCGCGTTCCATCGTTGCTTACATAAAAAGCTGGAAAAGGGGACAGTGCCTCATGGTGCACGGGCCTGCGGGATGCGGCAAGACGCTTGCCGTGCGCTTGGCTGCGCGCGCTGTAAACGCAGAACTTGTAGAAAGCTACGCTTCGGATGACAGAAGCGCCGGGGGTGCGCAAAGCGTTGTTCAGGCTTCGTCACAGCAAAGCCTTGTCCGGCGGGGCAAAATCATATCAATAGAGGATGCGGAAACCCTTGACTCTGCGAAGGCACTGGGTGAAATAATATCAAAAAGTTCGTGCCCCGTCATAATCGTGACGGGCGATCCTTATTCGAGAAAGCTGCAAGGCGTGAGAAAGTCATGCGTGCTGCTGGCGTTCCAGAAAGCCCGTTCAGACAGCATCGCGCGTTTCCTGACGCATGTGAGGGACGCAGAAAAAATGGCGTGCAGTGACGCCGCTATAAGCCTGATATCACACTCGGCAGGCGGCGACGTGCGTGCGGCGCTGAACGACCTGCAGAGTGCGGGAGACGTGCGTGACAGCAGGGAGGACATATTCAACACGCTGAAAATAATATTCAAGACGCTGAACATGGAAAATGTCAATATGGCACTGAAAAACTCTTCGAAAAGCGTGGACGAGGTGCTGCTGTGGCTGGAATATAACATAGCGGAAGAATACGAAAAACCGGACGAGATAGCGCGCGCTTACGACTGGCTTTCGAAGGCAGACATAACGTCGTCGCGTATAATCCGGCGGCAGGCATGGGCGCTGATGAAACAGAAGAGCGTCGCGGTCGCAGGCGTTGCGCTTTCAAAGAGCAATATGTACAGGAAGTTCTCGCGCTACTCTTTCCCGCGGCTGCAGCGCGCGAAGCAGGGCTTTCCGCTGCTTTCGCGGATGACGCACGTTTCCGAGCGAAGGCTGCGTGAATATTCTTCGCTGTTAAGTGCAATGAAAAAGAGGCGCATGCTGCCTGAAGATGTAAGGGAAGAAGCGGACGCTCTTTTGGGATAGCGCTACCCGTTCATCCATATCTTCATGTCTTCCGATTCGGTCTGCAGGAGAGAAACGTGCACGCCTGTCGGATTCGTGGCGCAGACGTCATAGTCAAGCGTGACGGCTATGCCGCGCTCTGCGCTTTGCTTCCTGAGAAGGTAAGCA
This sequence comes from Candidatus Aenigmatarchaeota archaeon, assembly GCA_016198645.1. GTDB lineage: Archaea > Aenigmatarchaeota > Aenigmatarchaeia > GW2011-AR5 > GW2011-AR5 > JACQID01. The sequence continues at coordinate 1,409 of JACQIE010000075.1, forward strand.
AGCTCTTCCATGCTCTTGCCCATCGTCGTGCAGTCGTTGCTGTCGTCTGCGTTCTTTATGCTTTCACGAATTGAGTCGAAAAAAACCCCATCATCGCTAAGGTGCGGTATCGCAGTATCTGTGTTCACGTATCCGCGGAATACCGAAGATATTGCAAGGAACGCGCTGGATATGACTATCGCCGAGATTATGAACCACTGGCCTTTATACCTTGACGACCTGTGCATGTGGAAAGCCTCCATACCCCTCGCTCGCGCAACCTGACGCACGAAGTGCGTCAGACAGCTTCGCGAGTGCGTATCCCATATTATACTCAAACCCTGACGACTTGCGCATGTGGAACGCCTCCTATATTCAATACTGCTTGCTTATCAACGAAACCCTCCCTTGCCATGAGGCTGACTATGTTTTTTCCCACGGCATTTATTATCGTTGCCTTTGCCGCAAGAGACTTCGCTTCCGACTCGGAGCAGGCGCTGCCGGAATAAAAACTTTCTTTCACTTCCATGGTGAGCGCGTCGCCTATCAGCGTCTTCCCTATTACATCGGCATCGGCTATCGCAAGAAGCCTGTCGCCGCCGCTCTCGTAGATACGGTAAGAGAAATGCATGATAATGATTGTCTTTGCAGGGATTAAAGTTTGTCATGTGGGTTGTAAAAAGGGTTCGTCATCAACACAATTTACTCACATTCTTTTGCAGGTCTTTCGCGCGCCGCAGGCTTCGCATTTGATGATGAGTATTTTGCCTTCCTCGCTCAGGTTCGTGTCGGGCTTTCCGCACTCGCGGCAGTAGACGTATTCTTTTGCGTATTCTTCTATTTTCTGCTTGATTGCGCCGCCGGGTATCTTGCCCTGTAGCATAAGTTCGCCGCCCGGCATGCTGCCCGGAATTGCCAGCTCCTTGAACAGGAATCTGGCAACATGCTTCGCGTCGCGGCGCAGGGATTTGGCTATGTCAGAGAAATTCCTTATAGTGGTCCGCTTTCCCGTCGCCACGTCGGCATCCGGCAGCGAAAAACGCTCTACGTTTTCGACGTGCGGCATCTTTTCCCGCGCCTTCTTCAGCATTTCCAGATAATCCATAATGATTCCTGTATTCAAAGACATTAATATTTGAATAATTGTCAGACCTGCGCGCCGGCGTCGTACTTTGACGAGGCAGAGGCTATCGTGCCGGTCACCCCCAGCACTTTCACTATCGAGCGGCTCTCCCCTATCATGGAAACGAGCGCGAGCGCCGCGCGTACCTGCTCAACGTGGGAACTGCGGCACCGCACGACGCCGCGCTGCGCCGCCTGATCATACATGTTCTCAAGCACCAGTATCTTCGCATCGGCGCAGCCGGACTGGCCAAGCAGGGAGAGAAAAGAGCCCCACATCGCTAAATTGACGTCCTTGTACAGCACAGGCGTTTCGGATATCACTTCGAAAATCATGTAACGCTTCTTGGGGCGCATGCTTGCGGGTAGGGTCTTCGGCTCATTCACCATTCATCTCCTCCGTAATAATATGGGATGCGACGCGATGGAAACCGACGCGCAAAGCGCGTCATTAGAAGCTGTGGGGCATTTTGGCTCATTCAAGTTCCATACCCTCCCATTTCTTTCCTGAAAGCTTTGCCCGGTTCGTTTCCAGTATCTTCTGCGGCACCGTGCTCACGGAATCAATGGCATTTGCCAGTTCCATGCCTGCCATGACGCCGACTGCCGCCAGTTCGCGGCCTGCCCGCATTCCCCATTTGGTGTGGGCGCCTGACGTTATAACGATAGGAGTATTAAACTTGCGGCACAGGAACACATTCCGCTTCATGCCCTCCAGAACGCGCACGCGGTTTTTTCTATAGCTCTCGAGTATCTCACGGAAATTTATCTCTATGGCAACGTTGTTGTCGGCAGCAGCCTTTATCGCCACATGGTCAAGCCCCGAATCGTGCCTGCCGCGACCCGGATGGCACAGCACGTCAATAAGAGAATTTTCGCATGCCGCGCGGTTGACGTCATAAGTTCCGCCGGAAACCATGAGAATCTCGCACTTGTTGCGGTATTTTTGCGCTTCTTCCGCCATCTCCTGCACGTTCTTGGCTTCTATCACGTGGCATGATACAATCTCAACGCCATCCGTCTTTTCCGTTGCGTCCGGTACAGCTATTGCCGACAGCCCCAGGCACGCAGCCATGGCCGCCATCTCTTCCGAAGTGTTCTCGCCCGTTGTGGCAACGGAGCGCACGTGCAGGTCGTAATAGTCCATAATAAATGTACGTCGGGAACGCTTAAAAGCAGGCTACTTTCCATAGTCTTCCTGCCTCGAAAGGCGGGGAAGAAACTACTGCCCGCCCTTGTGGCTTATCTGTTTTGCAACGAACTTGGAATAAACCTTTCCGCGTTTGCCCCGTTTGCCCTGCGCGGTAAGCCCGCGGAACGCGCGCCTTCTTTGCTTGGTTATCCAGTTTCGCTCTTTGTCCTTTATAACCGCGGGGTGGCTTCTGTCAACCAGAATAACCTCGAAGAACTTGTGCGTTCCCGTCTCCCCGACGTAATAAGAATTCATGACTTCCATGTTGGGATATTTGCGCACGGCGCGGGTTTCGGCTGTCGCCTGAAGGCTGTGCTTAGGCGTGAAGAACGTCCCGAGCTTTGACGGTTTTCTGGACTTTCTTGCCCTCGGCCTTATCCTGCCTCCCCTGCCTATCTTGGCGCGAACAATTATGAAGCCCTGCTTTGCCTTGTAGCCGAGGCTCCGCGCCTTGTCGGGCCGCGTCGGGCGCTCAACGCGCTCGTAGCTTTCCTCCATGGAGCGGACTATAGGCTTGTACACCAGTTTCGGCTTGTGCCAGAGTTCTTTCATATGAGCGTAGAGTCCCATTTTTATCACCATTAAATAAAGGGGAAAAGATTAAAAGCCAATCAGAGAAGCGCGCATATAATGGAATATGGCGCACTGTGCTATATGACGGCTTGCCGTCCATTTCCTAAGCGTCCTTGAGCAACTTAACGCACAACTATGCGTCATACAGTTCGTGGCGGGCGTTGGTAAAGGACTCTGCGCGCGGCTCGGCTTTTGGCGAGTTCGGCTTTACTACTAGGAAAAGATTCCTCGCTTCATAGAAAGTGTTGTACTTGTCGTTGTTCGGTCGCGCACTAACCCGCTCTTGCCTCTCTCGTGGTGGTTTGCGGGTTATAACATCACGGGTGGGAATAAAGGATTAAAAACTACGTGTTATAAAGAATCTATGCACAGTGCTGTGAAGATGTTCATGGGGTTGCTGCTTTTCGCGGCAGGCATGGCGTGGTATGCCGGGCCCCTGCTCGGTTTCTTTGAAGCAGACCCTGTTTTCCACATAAGGCCGACTTACGCGTTCGCCCTGCTTTTCTCCGGACTATTCGGGCTTGCGCTCATATTCTTCGGTCTTGTGATTGCATGGGTCGAGTACGAGGACCTCCGCTGGGCAAAGAGGAAGAAAGAGTGAATGCTTTCGGTCGCATAAGGCTGTGCTTATTTGGCGGAACACTGGAAGGAACTGTGATAGCACATGTACCGTATCAATCGTTTTTAGGCACGATGACCGGGCATGATAATGACGCCCCAAATAAAGATAGCTACCAAGTCAGAACTCCTATGGGTTGCGTATGGGCGCACGGAAAATCCGGGCTCTCGGTGCCTTCGGATGTAACGGTATTTTATCGTGGGCTTTTGTTGCCTCCGTCCATACGTTTTTACTATAGCAAGTGACAGAAATATTCATACAAGATTCTGTCCTTGCTATAAGGAGATGACATTAGAAACTGTCTGAAAACGAATGTCATCGACTATAATATCACTTTCCCCGACCGCGGCGAAGCCGTATATACGTTGAAAACAATTAATTCTCATGCTAATCCGCTCCCGCGAGTCGCGGCCCTTTTTCCCGTCGCTCAACATAAAAAGCGCCGTGGAGAAGATGGGCGATTCCTTCTTCGGGTCTGCGCCTTCCATATTCGTCGGCCGGGCCGGTTACCCAAACGTCTTCGTGGGGCCGCTGGCTTCGCTGCGTTACGACGAAAAACAGGAAAGCCCTTCAGAGTGGTTCGGCAAGGGATATTACGACATAATAAATATGCGCTCAATGATGCTGCGCACAAAGTACAGGCATTCGGTCTACGGCGAGTCGCGCTTCACTGAGATGAACAGGGAGATAGCGATGTCTGCGAAGCCCGCGGACGTGGAGCTTTCGTTCAGAAGCAAGCCCGGTTTTCACGTTGCCCTGTCATCTTACGTCCAGCCGATGGGGCCATCTGTTACGATAGATAAGGCATCGCTGGCAGGCAACGTACGCATCTCCCCTAAAATTGAGAAAATCGTCACGGATGAACTGAAGGCGGCTGAAGCGCTGAACGCGCTTTACGAGTCGGGCGTGGACGTTTACAAGGGAACCACTATTCTTTCATCCGGCGCGCTGGGCGTTGCAAAAAAACTGGTGCCGACGCGCTGGTCAATAACCGCGTCGGACGACACAATCGGGAAACATCTCATCGCGAAGATAAGAGAAATGCCGCCGCTTGAGCGATGCTTGGTTTACGAGTCAACTTACATGGATAACCATTTCATCGTCGTGCTGCTGCCCGGCCCGTGGGAATTTGAAAATTTTGAGGCATGGTCACCCGGCAGTAACTGGTCTTTCTCAAATGCCGTGGAAATCGCGGAAGAGTACGAGCCTTTCTATGGCAGAACGGCTTATGCCGAAAAGGAGGCGGGCGGTTATTACGCTTCGCGTCTGGGCGTGACAGAGGGTATAGTAAAACTCGACAGGCAGTGCAAAGCCGTCGTCTTCCGCGAAATCGGC
>JACQIE010000088.1 GCA_016198645.1 Candidatus Aenigmatarchaeota archaeon
ACGTTAAGGTCTGTTTCATCCATTATCTCACTACGATTTTCGTAATCTATTTACGAATTTCAAAATTTAAATAAGCATCTAATGAGAATAAGGGCATGAGAACAGTGATAAAGGCCGGCGGCTCGTCACTAAAAGACGTGGCGGGCGTGAGAACGGTAATATGGCAGGCGCGCGAAGCGGCGGGCGACAAGCTCGTCGTCGTTTCCGCGCAGGGCAAAGAAACCGACAGGATTATAGGCGCGATTCAAATGGCTGAGAGCGGCGGGAAGCCGCCGGAGCCGGAGGAGATATTCCGTGAATTTGAGTCCATGGGCATCCCTTCGTCGTACCATAGAGGCACGAGGGATTCCATATATATAGCGTTCAAGAATGCGGCGAATTTGCCCGCTCTTCCGGAGAGGCAGCGAACCGGCTTTTATCATATGGCAGGGGAACGGCTGTCTGCCGTGGCGGCAAAATTCGTGGCGGAGCAGGAGGGCATTGATGCGGCAATGGTGGATTTCACGGACGAAGACTTTCCTCTTGCCGTCCGGGGGCATTACCTCAACGCTTCGCCCGATTACGGCGCGGCACGAGCCAAGGCACAGATACTACTGGAAAAGCACAAGGGCCGAATGATTATAGTTCCGGGATATGGCGGCATAGACAACCGGAGCCGTGTAATGAAAGCCCTTGGCAGGGGAGGTTCTGACACTGCAGCATTTGCTTATCTTTATGCCCTCGGCGCAAGCGAGCTTTACATTCTCACGGATGTCAATGGAATACTGGATGGCAACGTGGAAGGCGGAAAAACCGTGCAGGAACTGGACATAGACGAGGTGAAGGACGCCGCCACGCTGGGCGCGAAGCTTCCGGGCAGGAAGGCCGTGCAGGGACTTGAACTCTGCTATGCGGAAAACTCGCGACCCGGCGTCTACATAGCCAGAGATGTGCACGGAAAAAGAACTTCCATAATGAAAGAAACCGAAAGGCGCCCTGCGAGACTTGTGGCCGGAAGAGAAGTGGTTGCGTTCCACGTGGCCGGAAATCTTACAGGCATGGAAGACACCCTTAGAAAACACGGCATAGATTTTCCTCTCGGCGTGGGCAGCGATTATGCTCATCTCGTCGTAGCCGATGATGTGGCGAGCTATGCCCAAGGAGTCTTGTCCGACTTTGCCATGCGCAAAGAAGGAAACGTGACTGTAAGCCCTGCTGTGCCTATGATATATGCAGGAGTTGTGGGCAATGGCATGCCCGACGCGACTGGCTTTTTGAACAGGGCTGCCTACACTTTAACGCACGCTGGAATGACGTTAGCGTACGGCAGGGACCCCGGCAGGGTTTCGCTGGGATACCTCATAAACAGGGATGCCGCGCGACCCCATATGCTGCGTGATGCATTAACTGCCCTGCACGAAGAATTTATCAGGAAGTGACGGGATTACTTCTCCTCAGCTTCCCTTCTTCCACGATAAGCGCGTGGAATTCCCCGTAAACGGGGACGCTTCGCGGAAGCGACTTTTCGAAAAGCTCTCTTATTTCATCGTATTCTTCGTTTCCGCTTATCATGCGCCTCGCTGACAAAAGCCTTCTGGTGTAGGCATCCACCACGAAATAAGGCCTGCCGCATGCGTAAAGAAGTATAGCGTCGGCGGTTTCCTTGCCGATGCCGTTTATTTCCAGCAGTGCGTCCCGCGTCGCATTTTTCGCAAATGCGGCAAACGAACCGTAGGAAGACACGAAGCGTGCCAATGCCTTGAGCCTGCGGGCTTTCTGGCGGAAGAATCCCGAGGGGCGGACGAGCCTCTCCAGCCGGGGCATCGGCATGGCAGCAATTTTCGCGGCGCCCATCGCCTGCGCGCCTGCCATGTTGCTTATCGCCTTTTCGACGTTCTTCCAGCTCGTGCCCTGAGTGAGCACCGCACCGGCGCATATCTCAAAGCGGTTCTTCGTCCGGCACGGCCACCATTCCTGCCGGCCGTGTTTTTCAAGAAGCTCGCGGTAGAGCTGCATCATATGGGCGCGACGGGATTCGAACCCGCGAACCCCCTGCTTAGAAGGCTTGCACATGCCCTATGGCATTAGGTGCTCTATCCAAGCTGAGCTACGCGCCCCTTAGTTGTCTTGCTGTGAAAGGAATTTAAGCGTAAACGGGTTATACAGTTCATGGTTGTCAAAGTCCTTGTCAACGGCTTCGGAACAATCGGCAAGCGCGTTGCGTGGGCAGTCACGTTGCAGGACGACATGGAGCTGCTGGGCATTGCCAACCGCTCACTAAACTCCAATGTCAAAAGCATGATGGGCGCAAACGGGCCGCTGAAAGGAATGAAGATATTTTCCACCGCCGGCGGCGCCGGCTTTGACGGAACGCTGGAAGACGTGCTGTCAAAAGCGGACGTTGTCGTGGACGGAATGCCTTCAGGCATCGAAGAAAAATTCAAGCCTCTTTACGAGAAATACGGCGTGAAAGCCGTCTATCAGGGAGGCGCGGACGAAAATATCGCTCCGCTAAGCTTTAACGCCGATGCGAATTATGCAAAAGCACTGGGGCAAAAAGCGGCGCGCGTCGTGAGCTGTAATACGACTTCGTTGATAAGAACGATACACGCGCTGGACAAAACGTTTGGCGTGGACGAAATATTTGCCAGTCTTGTACGCCGCGCCGTGGACCCTGCTGATGACAAAAAGGGGCCGGTAAACGCGGCCGTTCCGGAGACCGAAGTGCCGTCGCACCACGGGCCGGATGTCAATACTGTTTTGCCGCACATCAACATTTCCACGGTAGCCGTAAAAGTCCCGACGACGCTTGCGCATCTTCACGCAGTCGTCGGGAAAGTGAAGCGCGACGTGACAACCGAACAGGTCGTAGAAGCTTTCCGCAAGGCTAACCGCATCGCGCTCTTTGCAGCGAAAGACGGCTATACTTCCACGGCTGCTTTAATGGAGCATTACCGCGACATAAACCGCCCGCGCGGCGACATGTACGAGGCGGCGATATGGTCGGACTCCGTCAAAGCCGAGGGCAGGAAAGTCTACTGGATGCACGCCGTGCACTCCGAAGCTATAGTGATACCGGACAACATTGATGCCATCCGCGCACTATCCGGAATAGAAAAAGACGCAACGAAGTCCATTGCCAAGACGAATAAGACACTGGGCATTGTGAATGATTTCTGAACTGTTAGACGGGTATAAGACGTCTGCGCTCGAATATTTGCCAATCATTTTTCTGATTACTTCTTCCACCCGTTCAAGATATTTAAACATGCCTGCCAAATAGGATATTATGGCAAAGCAAATCACGCCTGTAACGAAGTTGCTTAGCCTGCGCGTTCTGCTGCTCTTCTAATTTCGAGGAACAGCTCCGTTTTTTACGTCATGAACAACAAACGGAGGCATCGCGCTATAACGAGATGGAGGTAGTGTGAGTATGGAAACGGGAAGTGCACCAAGAATGGTAGGTAGGGGAGAAGTCTTCTGGGGTGGGAAACAGATGGGTGTATTTGACATAGTCCAGATGCCCGGCTATCGTGCGCCTGTCGCGATTATTCCTCTCCGTGGCAGTGGGAGAGTAGAGAAATACGTACAGGGCGGGCCGAATACGTATCATGTACTTGATTGCCGTCTGGAAACAGAAAGAATGAGTCCTTACTGAGTCTTTAGCAACAGCCAATTTAAACTTACCGAGGAATTGAAATCATGGACGCCCATGCGATAGAGAAAAAGTGGCAGCAGAAATGGGAAGATGCGAAGCTGTTCGAGGCGAACGTTTCTGACAAAAAAAAATTCTTCGTCACGTTTCCGTATCCTTACGTCAATGGCGCGCCGCATGTCGGGCACTCTTACTCTTCGATGAGAACGGACGCTTACGCGCGGTTCAAGCGGATGCAGGGCTATAACGTTCTGTACCCGCAGGGCTTCCACGCCACGGGCGAGCCGATACTGGGTGTGATAGAGAGGCTGAAGAAGAACGACGCGGGCCAAACCGCCACGTTAAAGAGCTTTGGCGCGACAGACGCGGACATTGAGAAATTCAAGAAGTCGCCGGAATATCTCGTGAACTTCTGGATAGACAAGTGGAAGCGCGCGCTGAAGGCGGCGGGCTTTGCCATTGACTGGCGGCGCAGCTTCGTCACGACGACGCTCACGCCGCAATACTCGCGGTTCATAGAGTGGCAATACAACACGCTGAAGAAACTCGGTTACGTGGTTCAAGGAACCCATCCGGTAATATGGTGCCCGCACGACCAGTCGCCCACGGGCGACCACGACCGGCTGGAAGGGGAAGGAGAAAGCCCGGTTGAATACGTAGTAATAAAATTTGATTACGGCGACTCTAAAATAGTATGCGCGACGCTGAGACCTGAAACGCTTTTCGGCGTCACCAATATATGGCTGAATCCGAAAGGGGAATACGTCAAGGCATCCGTGAACGGAGAGAAGTGGATAATGAGCAAGACCGCCGCTGAGAAGTTCGGCGACCAGCTGAAGACCGTAAAAATAGAAGGGCGCATCGCCCCGGAGTCTCTTATAGGGAAGAGATGCGTTCATCCCACGGAAAACAGAAAAATACCCATACTACCCGGAGACTTCGTTGACACCGAAGTGGCTACGGGCGCGGTCATGTCCGTTCCGTCGCATGCGCCGTTCGACTGGGTGGCAGTGAAAGAGCTTATCGACGGCAACCTGGAATTATATGGCGTCACGAAAGACGAGCTTGAGCCGATTGTACTGATAAAGACCGAGGGTCTCGGCGAAGACCCTGCGGTAGATATAGTAAAAAAGATGGGGATAAAGTCGCAACGCGAGAAAGAGAAACTGGACGAGGCAACCTCGGAAATTTACAAGAAAGAGTTCCATAAAGGCGTACTTAACGAGAATTGCGGTGAATATTCCGGGCTTTCCGTGGCTGAAGCAAAGACGAAAATCGCGGGCGACCTGACGGAAAAAGGAATCGCCGATTCTATATGGGACTGCGCGGGCGTAGTCTGCCGCTGCACGACGCCGTGCCACGTCAAGATTCTTGAGAACCAATGGTTCCTGAA
>JACQIE010000078.1 GCA_016198645.1 Candidatus Aenigmatarchaeota archaeon
GAATTCCTCGCAATACAACAAAGACTTTCCACGGAAAGAGGAATCTTTCTTAGCAATAAAGCCGAAACCACGCCCCGTCAAAAGTCACCGGCGAAGAGTCCTTACTAAACGCCCGCCACTAATGATGCGACGGAAAGCGAAGCTGTCATACAGCATTGTGCGTCCTTCACCAGCGGGTAGTTTACTTCTTCTGCCAGAAGAGCTTATTGGTCCTTCCGTATCTCTGCTTGCGTATGAGCCCCATTCCTTCGAGCTTGCTTGTTATCCTCGTGGCCTTTGCGCGGGAGAACTTGAATTCAGCTTCAAGGTCCTTTTGAAGCCCTACTTTCTTTGTGGCGAGATATTCCACGGTCTTCTTCTCATCACCGCTGAAGCCCCGGAGGAACTCCTCACGGGTTTTTTTCCGGTAATACACGTACAGGAATGCCGCAAGCGCGGCGAACATTATGGCCGCAAGCGCGGCAAAATCGGACTTCCCTACAGGGGAAAACTTGACTATCACGGTTACCGGCGCACCTGCATTTTCCATCTCCCACAGAACCGATATTCTTTTGCCGTCGGTGAGGACGGAGCCGCCTGCGGGCATGTAATCCCCTGTTATGCCGTATCCGGCAGGGAGGATGACACGTATGCTTATATTACTTGCGTTGAGCGAAACGTCACTTAGAAATATGAACGCGGAGTCGCTCTGGAAAATCACGTTATCCGTGACGTAGCTTATCCGTATGGCGTCTGCCGGCTTATTCAGGCGTATGCGGATTGTGCTGGCGTCTTCCGACTTCGCCACTTCCACGGGCAGACTTTCAGCTCCTGTGAAAACCTCCACGTTCCGGACTTCCCCGGAGACAGTGTAGTTCAGCTCGGGCTCGGTTATGTTTTTTCCGAAAGCGAAAATTACGTCGTTGGCGGCGGAGCCGTCCGTGCCAAGCCGGAACGTCATAACCGCCGCGCTGCCGGCAAACGAGAACTGCACAAGGATGAAAGCCACTGCCGCGTAATATAATATTTTCATAGAAATAATTGTGGTGGAATGATAAAAATCCGTGTTGTTCCCATAAAACGCATGCAGAGACGGTTTCACAGACGAATTCGCCGTTTCTGTGAAAGTGCCTTATGAACTATAGCAGGGGTAGGATTTGAACCTACGACCTTTGGGTTATGGGCCCAATGAGCACTCCAGGCATTGAGAGGATTGAAGCTCACGTTTCATCCTTTGCTCTACCCTGCTAACTCTCTTCTTTCGGGGATATTCTTAAATAGATGTGAGAGAACGGATTGAAAATTCGGTCATGAAAAATGTCAAGCATAGCTGAGCGCCGGCATATGAGGATACAAGAGAGCTTGCGAAATGACCCTTACGTTCTTCTGCTTAATATTGAGGAAGTTTTGGGAATGAAATGCGACGTAACATGGGTGTGCAAGGATTATACACTGGTAGGTACGGACGGAAAGATACTGCCCGGAGCCACGGTGCCTGACCTGATGATTGCGGTGACGGGAGACCTTGCAATCGGGCTTCCCGAGGAATATTACGCAAATAAGGTCAGATTCCCTTTGGATACGGAATGGCAATTCTACGTGCCGGTGGAAATCAAGACAAACGCCGATGCGTCAATGACTTATGGGCACGCGAGCCATCAGTTGCGCAAGTTTGCCAAAAACATAGCGTTGGGCAGGGATCCTGCCATAAACCCTTACGATATGGCTTTTGGCGTCATAGTCAACGGAACGTCAGAGCATCCGGCGATAACACGGGTGGGACTTTGTTACTTTCCGCTGAACGCTTTTAATTCCCAGCAGCACTAATAACGATGTGAAAATTCTCGGCATTGACGAAGCGGGGCGCGGGCCGGTTCTTGGCAGCATGATGATATGCGGCTATCTTATTGATGAAAGCAAACGGGCAGAGCTAAAAGCGTCGGGTGCGAAGGACTCGAAGCTGCTGGCGCCGGCGAAGCGCGAGGCGATTGCGGCAAAGTTGCGCGATATTGCGGATGATTACGTCGTGCTGAAGGCGGGCGTCAAGGAAATAGACGAGGCTGTTGACAAAGGAAACTTAAACGTTCTGGAAATGGAGAAAATGGCGGAAATAATACGCACGCTCCGGCCGGACAAAGCGATAGTTGACTGCCCGGAGACAAACACGGCGCGTTTCGCGCGAAGGCTCTCTGCTTTGGCGGGGATGACGGTCATTGCGGAGAACTATGCGGACGCGACGTACGTTGAAGTGTCAGCAGCGTCGATACTCGCCAAAAGCGAGCGCGAGAAGGAGATTGCGCTTCTTCACAAAGAGCACGGCTTTTTCGGTACCGGTTATACGTCCGACGAGAGGACTATAACGTTTTTAAAAGATTGGCTGGAAAGGAATAAAGGACTGCCGGGCTTCGCGAGAAAGTCGTGGATAACCTCGCAAGTGCTGGTTGCAACGAAAGAGCAAAGAACATTAAAGTGGTTGAATGCAGAACGAGACTAAGGCTGTGATTGTTTATGGCGCCGCGGGCGCATTTGCGGCAGTTGCGTCGGGCGCGGCGCGCATCCCGATTAACGGGTTGTTCATCGCGCTGCTTATAGGCGCGCTGATTTCAGCAGCGCTGAAACTCTGGCTGAAGCCGGATGGATACAAGTGGCTGCTCAACAACGGCGCGTACATTTATGCGATGACATGGTACGTGCTCTTCACGCTTCTCTACAATATCGGTGGCGTCGCATGATAAGGACGCATTATTTTTCGGAAATAGACGCGAGTTGCGACGGCAAGGAAGTCACGATAGCCGGATGGGCGCGTAATATAAGGGATAGCGGAAAAATAACGTTCCTTTTCGTTGCCGACCGCACGGGCGAAACGCAGATCATCGCGAAGCTCGGTGAGGCAGACGAAAAAACGCGGAGCGTAATCAAAACGCTGGACAGGGAGGACGTCATCGCCGTTCGCGGCATCGTCCGGATAAACGACAAGGCTCCGGGCGGAAAGGAGATAGTGCCGACAGCGGTCACTGTGCTTAACCGCGCCGAGAAGCCGCTGCCGATGGAGACGGACCCGAATATAACTTCTTCGCTGGACACGAGGCTGAATTACCGCTTTCTTGATTTACGAAATCCGAAGACGCGGGCGATTTTTCGCGTGAAGGACGTCATACAC
>JACQIE010000084.1 GCA_016198645.1 Candidatus Aenigmatarchaeota archaeon
ACCTGTGCCGCATCGTTGTGCAAGTCCGAGACTGCCAGTATCTTCATAAGAGAAGTTGGAAGGAAATGCTTTTATGCTATATAAATTCTTTTTAAACGAACACTGCACGTTAGTAAGAACGAAACGCGGACTGAGGCGACGGCACCGAGATAACACCGAAAGAAAAACGCGGTCTCCTGCTGTAGAGAACGCCATTCCTGCCCGTTTTCTTTTCCTTACTCCATTCGTCATCTTCATTAGTTCGCGCTCTTCCACGCGCCTTAAAGTATCGCCGCCGTTAGCTGCGCGCCGAAGCCCCACACCATCAGCAGGTTGAAAACCACCGTAAGCCCGGCCGACAGAAAGTCAAACGGCTTCGCGGTGAAGTGTGCGTCTATCGTTGCGTCCATCATGAATTTCACCGCAAGCAGCGCCGCTACCGCGCCAAGCAGCGGAACCCCCGCAAGAAACGAAGCGAGAAAAGCCACTATCGCATCAGCGAGGTGATAAGGAGTCGGCAGGAACGGCACGTCATTACCGGGCACGATAAGCCCCTTTATGCCCTCCAGCAACGGTATCGTGATTATCGCAAAGACAAACCCGCCCATGCCACCCAATGCCATTCCCGCCAGCACCGTCGCAAGCGTCGTTACCTCTATGCCCAGAAACTCGGGCGTTATGCTGCGCAGTATGGTCTTGTCCAGCCAGACGAGCAGGAAAAGATAAAGAAGCGGCGGACCGCCTATCAGATAGTAAACGAGTGAGCCGAGCACAAGCGACGCCGGGATGATGAGAAGGGGGTTCACAAATGAATTTGCCGCGAAAGCATTAATGGATAATGTTCGATTTTCTTTTGAACCCGAGGCATTTTCTTTTGATTCTTAATGTCGCACCACTGGGCGTCCTCGAAAGAGACTTAATGCTCCCGGCGGGATTTGAACCCGCGTCCGGAGCTCGAAAGGCTCCTATCCTTTCGGCTTGAAATGGCCGGGCTAGACGACGGGAGCGTCGCTAATGAAATTCAGAAGCAATGCTTATATAGTGAATCGTACGCCGTTTTTCTCCTGTTACCAGAAGTAGTATCGTTTTTCTTTGGGGTGGACCGCAGACCTTTCTCGAAGATGAATGACACGCCGATGTACGTCTGGCATTATCGAAAACGATACGATAATATGGGATACGACGCATCGAAGCTGTCAGACGCACAAAGTGCGTCAAGTTGCTCAAGCGGATGCGGGGTATATGGACCGGGGCGGATTTGAACCGCCGGCCTTCGCCGTGTAAAGGCGACGTCATGTGTGGTTTGCAAAGGCTACTTCAAAAACGCCTTTGCAGATAGCCACTAGACTACCGGTCCGAGTGCTTTTCTTATCGCCGCCGCGATACCTTCGTGCTTAAGCGGCAGCTTATCAAGCTCTTCCATCCCAATCCATTTAAATTCCGAATGCTCGCTGCTAAGCGCTACGGGCGAACCGTCATACCGCACGACGTAGATGAGCACCAGCCAGTTCTCGCCCGTCTCTGTAGCGAACGTAAAATTCGAGCATAACTTGCAGTCTGCGTTAAGCCCTGTTTCTTCACGAAGCTCGCGTTTTATCGCGATTCCCAAGTCCTCGTTTTCCTCGACTTTCCCGCCGGGCAAATCCCATTTTCCCGCGCCAAATTTATTGTATCCCGATTGCCTTAGCATCAGAAATTTCGGGCCGTCCCTGACAAGAGCCTTCTGTCCGAGCCTGAAAAACATAAACGCTGGGAGAGGGATTTGAACCCTCGCGTGCTTGCGCACACAGGATAATCGCAGAATGGGTTTTCTTTTGACCCAGGGGCTTAGCAATCCTGCGCCGTGAACCATGCTTGGCTATCCCAGCATAGTTTATTAGAAATAGAAGATTTTTATACGGCTTCGCGCGCGCTTCTTTGGCAACATCGTGCTTAAATTCTTTCTCCGCTATAGTGTAGCAAGTGATAAAAATGGCAGCAAGCATGTGCAATTTCTCTGAAACCGCAGGCAAGGATGTATTCACCGACAAGGGTGCGTATTATGGAAGGGTAAGCGACATAGGTCTGGACCTTGACCGGTTTAAGGTCAAGTCGCTGATAGTTGACGCCGTGCGCGGCTCTCACCTCGCGTCGCTCGTGGGCGACAAGAGGGGTGTGGTCGTGCCCTATTCTATAGTGAAGTCAGTCGGCGACATTATCCTCATAAAGCACGTCACCCCTGTTTCGGCGGAACCCGAGCCTGTGGAAGAGCAGATAAAGGCTTGATTTTTGCGTCCGGGGCGCGTAGTTATATAAAATACAAGAGACATGAATATCGTATGCCGAGTTTTTCCGTGTTTGGCAGGCAAAGAAGGGACGTGGAGCTTTTTGCCCGCATCTTCGGCAACGCCGCCACGTTCTCCGGCTTCAGCGTTCACGCCTTCCCCGCCGCCAATCGCGAGCGGAACGGCGCCCCGTCTACGGCGTACGTCCGCCTGGAGAAAGGCATGATAGCCACGAAGGAAGTGCCGGAAACGCCCGATTTTTGCATAATTCTCGACTCGTCAATAAGCGGCAATCTTTGCGGCAAACCTGCCGTCACGATAATCAACACGACGAAAAAAACCAAGGACCGGGCGATAGACGCTTCGGCGATAGACGTCCGCAGGGCGTTTCCCGCCATGCTGGGAGCACTGCTCAAGGCATACGGAAAGGTTTCGCTGAAGAACGTAAAAACTGCCATGGAGCAGGAAGGCGAGAAAGAAGCCTATGCCGCCGTTGAAGCGGGATACAAGGCAATGAAATAACAAAAAGAAGTGAGCGAGGGGTATTGGGATGATAGTAACACAGGAGGAAACGAAATACGACGGTAAAGCGGCGCCCGTGTCAGCCGCTGCGTTCCAGAGCAGGGCAGACTGGCGCCTGTTCACGCCCCGGATTGATGCAAAAAAAGCGCTCGACCCGTACACAGGAGCGTCGGTATGCCCTGACGGCGCGATAGAAATCAAGGACGGGAAAATGAAAATAAATTACGACGCATGCACGGGCTGCCTGTTATGCCTGCGCGAGACGCCGGGCGGCGCGATAAGCGAGGAGAAGGTGGAGAAGTAATGGCATCGCAATTTCTAAGCGCCCGTGAAACCGTGGAATTATCCGCAGCTGCGGCAGGCGCCCTTATTTATAGTAACGCCGAAGCCGCGATAGCAGCGGCTCTTTCCGGAAAGCGCGTTCTTTTCCTGCCGCCGTCCGTTGAGCCGGACGTATTCTACAGGATGGCATTCATGCGGCTTCCCGTAGTATCTGTCATTTATTCGTCATCCTTTCACATGTCGCAGCCAAATCATGGCCCGTTCCTCTCCCTGCTGGATTCGGGCTGCGTGCTTCTTTCAGTGGAAAGCAATCAAGAGCTGTCGGACCTTATTATCATCGCCCATGCATTGGCGGAAAGCAGACAGGTGATGCTCCCTGTCGTGATTCAATATGACATGCCGTACATGACCGAGCCTGTCGTCATACCGGGCGAAAAAAGCGTCGCGCCCCTTCTCAAAGCCGGCAACCCTTACAGACTCGACATCAAGAAGCCCGCAGCTTACGGCGTTCCCGTGGAAGAAGGATATGGCACCATGGCTCTCCAGCAATCAAAGGCACTGAACAACGCTTCCGCTGTGCTGGCAGCGCTGTCCGAGTCGTGGCACGCCAAGTTCAGGCGAAAATATCCGCCAGTAGATGCGTACAAAACAGAGGACGCGGATGTCGTGGCAGTAATGATAGGCATGCACTCCGCAACAGCGCGCAAAGCCGCTGACGCCGAACGGGAGAAGAACGTGAAAGCAGGCGTCGCCCGCCTCCGCACGCTGCGGCCGTTTCCCGTTAAAGAGTATAGTGAAACGGTGAAAAGTGCGCGCACCGCCAGCATAGAAATGTCGCCTGCGTTCGGCCGCGGCATCCTCCAGCGCGAGACTTGTTCGGCATCATGCTTTTCTGTCATGAAACACCCGTCCGAAAAAGATTTCACTGCCGTTTTTGAAGCGGCGGTGAAGGGCTCTTTGAAATCATGGGTATTGGAATGAACGCAGTCGCAGTTGCAATAATTCTCGTGGTTTTCATAAACATATATCTCCTTCTTTATGCGCGGGGCGTTGAACTCGTTTCGTACGTGGCCAACTCCGTAAGCGGGTTTTTTTCAGCCACTGGCGAATATTCCGTTCCTGTAGCCGTCGTAACGATAGCCATCCTGTTTAGCGTCATCGTCCTGTCCGTGTGGAGGATAAAAAAATGAGGCAGGGCAGGCAAGCATATCCAGCGCTGTACGACAAGGCAATAGAAATGTCGTCACGCGGTGCCTCGGCGAAGGACGTGGCGTCTGCACTTGGCGTTTCCTATTCCGCCGCTTACCACTGGATAAAGGGGCTGAGAAAACCGGAAAAGGGCGCTCTCAATCAGTTCGTCGAAGAAATAAGGAAGAATGGCCCGCTCTCGGCATGGGACGTGAAAGCGCGGTTTCCGAAGCACAACGAGCTCTTTCTCACGGCAACGAAACGCGCCATGCCCGTGAAGCGCCACACGCTCCCGAAAAAATTCGGGAATTATTCCACGTGGTACTTCATTCCGGGGCAGGAGTCTGCTCTCAAACAGCGCGTGTCCGAACTGTTAGATAGATATAAAGAAATGAAGCAACAGATAATAGAAGCATTGGGCGCCAAGCGCCCAAGCAGGTGATTCTATGGAAGAAGACATGACAGTTGAAGAGGCGGCCAGCGAAAACGTGGAAATAGACCCGCTACTCAAAGAGTTGAATGAAAAAGAGAACCTCATAACAGGCAATCACGGCTGCGCAGGATGCGGCGAACTGCTTGCCCTTAAAATTGCGCTGCAGGCTCTCGGCAGGCGCGTCGTGGTGCATACCGGCCGCGACATAGCGCTGCTCGCCAAATATCCGGACTCCCATATACAGGTGCCTTTCGTGTTCGCCGGGCACGATGCCGCGCCGGCTGCCGCTGAAATAGCAAAAACACAGCCCGTTCTTGCCTTCTCAGGCGACGGGGCTATGCTCAAGAACATGGGCAGCTTGATCAGGGCTGCAGGCAGCGATTTTACTTTCATTTCGTATAATAACCAGTCTTCTTCGCTGTATCGCGAGAGCGTTGCCCATGCACTGTCGCGTTTTCTGCCTTATGCCGCTACGGCTTCCGTGTCCCACATATCGGATTATGTAAAGAAGCTACGCAATGCCTCGGCAATGAAGGGGCTCAAATTCATTGACGTTCTTTCGCCGTGTCCCGAAAAGTGGGGGTTTGACTCGTCACTTACGATGGAAACTGCCCGTGCCGCAGTTGAAAGCAGAGCGTGGCCGCTTTACGAGGTAGTGGACGGCAAGGTCCGCGTTACCTCTCTCCCGACCGGCTCAACGGCCGACAATTATTTCGCGATGCAAAAGCGATTCAGAAACGTGCCGACGCCTGTGATGGACGAGATAAAGTCGCGCATCACGTCCAACTGGAAAAACATCAGCAGCTAGCCGAAGTTCCCTGCCCCGGCGTGTCTACCTTCACGTTGCTGCAGGACGTTATAACCGCCTGCGGGACGAAGTAGACTGTTTCCCCGGGCGCCATGTCCGCGGCCGCGCTGTCATCGGCGTTCTTCCAGTCTCCCAGTTCAAACTTGCCGTCTATGAAAATAACTATCGTTGAAAGGTCTGATATCGTCCGCGTGCCCGTATTCCTCATGTATATCTTTACAGGGTTCGTTCCGTCCTGCTGAACGACGACTATGCGCACCTTGGTACTAAGCTGGTCAAGCGTGTTCTGCGTGTCATCTTTCAACCCGCTTGTCAAAGTCTCCGTCTGCGAAACGAAGAACGTGTAAACCATTCCCACGAGAGAAATAGTAACAAGAAGCAGGAGTATGATTGATATGACAGCCGATACTCCCTTTGCAGGCATAAATTATATTTGTCCAGAGTGGTTTATATAGTGAAAGGATGACACGGGCATCATAATATTTTATACGCATATGCCCAATGGCATATGTCCGATGCTATAAAATTACTATATGCCCGCTTCTCTACGTAACAGCTCGGCTTTATCCGTCTTCTCCCACGGGAAGTCTCTCCCGAAGTGCCCGTACGCCGCGGTCTTCCTGTATAAGGGGCGTTTCAGCGCAAAGTGCGCTATTATATCCGCGGGCTTGACCGGAAAATGTTTCATGGCAAGCTCTTCTATGCGCTCTTTCGGTATTTTTTCCGTGCCAAAGCATTCAACGAGTATTGAAACCGGCTTCGCCACGCCGATGGCATAAGCTATCTGAACCTCACATTTGCCTGCCAACCCGGCAGCCACTATGTTCTTCGCCATGTAGCGCGCAACGTATGCGCCGGAACGGTCCACCTTCGACGGGTCCTTGCCGCTGAAACATCCACCCCCATGCCTGCCCATCCCGCCGTACGTGTCCACGATTATTTTTCGTCCCGTGACGCCTGCGTCCGCATAAGGCCCGCCGCGGACGAAACTGCCCGTCGGGTTCACAAATATTTTCGTTTCCGCGTCCATCATCGCCCCGCAGACGGGCTTGATTATTTTTTCCGTGACGTCTTTGCATATCGTTTCATAAGGCACGCCGTCATCGTGTTGCGTCGATACCACAACGGCATCAACGCGCTTTGGTTTCCCGTCTTCGTATTCTACGGTGACCTGGGACTTGCCGTCCGGCCTTAAGTATATTATTTCCCCGCGCTTGCGCGCTTCCGCCAGCCGCATAGTGAGCCTGTGCGCCAGCGTTATCGGCAACGGCATCAGCTCTTCCGTCTCGCAGCAGGCAAAGCCGAACATCATCCCCTGATCTCCGGCGCCCTGCTCCTTCTGGTCAACGCCTTGCGCAATGTTCGGCGACTGCTCGGTTATCTGCGTCCACACCGAGCAGGTTTCCCATTCTATACCATACTCGGACTTAGTGTAGCCGATGTCCTTTAAGACGCTCCGCGCGAGGCGCGGAACGTCCACGTAGCCGCGCGTCGTCATCTCCCCAAAGACCATAACCCCGCCGTTCTTCGCGCCCGTTTCAATCGCAACGCGGCTCTCCGGGTCCTGCCGCAGCGCTTCATCCACGACTGCGTCGGATATCTGGTCGCAGATTTTGTCAAGGATGCCCTTCTGTTACTGATTCAGAAGTGAAGAAGTAATTTCCTCTCATGGCGCATCACCTCCTTTGGCGCTTAACGCCTCTGTGTATTGTTCCTTCTTTCCGGAAAGATGTCCGCCCATTCTCCGTTCTTGCCATACAGAATATTTATACTTTTCGGGATATCTTATGCATATATGCATGAAAAGATTCATATGGAAATAAAGGATATCAAGAAAGCCC
>JACQIE010000079.1 GCA_016198645.1 Candidatus Aenigmatarchaeota archaeon
ACGTGAAAGAACTGGAGAATGCAAAAATAAACGTCCTGTTCTGTAATGACGAGGAATATCCGTTAATAAAAAAGTGCGCAAGCCGCCTGATGGATAAAGGAACGTTGATAGTGATGACAAGAGGCAAAAACGGTTCTGTTATTTATTCAAAATCCGGTGCAAAGGAATATCCGGGTTTCACGATAAAAAGCGTGGATGTCACGGGCGCAGGCGACGCATTCAGCGCAGGGTTCATATATGGATACATGAAAAAGTGGGAAATGCCGCACATGGTGGAGTTCGCATCTGCATGCGGCGCCATAGCCGTCACGCATTACGGCCCGCGCGAAATAGTGCCAAGCGAGAAAGAAATTTCGGAGTTCATACGCTCAAAAAGAGCACAAAAAGGAACAGTTTATTGAATTCTTCACACAATAAAAGCGGGCTTTTATAGATGCCGCACGTAACTATATTGATACCATGCCCCGTTACGAAGTCGTCGGCATCGGCACGCCCACAGTGGACGTTCTCGTGACGAAGGATGGCATAATCAAGAGATTCGGCGGCAGTTCGGTCATCAGCGCGATTACCGCGCTGTCGCGTTGGGGCGCGAAGACCGCAGTGATAAGCCGCGTGGGCAAAGACACTTACGGCGACTGGCTCATACGGAATTTTGAAGAGGAGCACGTGGACGTGAGCGGAATCGCGCGCGACTCTCTGCCTACGTCCATCTGGAGCATCGGCGCGGTGACGTCGACCACGGAGAGAGCCGAGCCGCAAGTCTACCGTCCGCTCGTCTGCCTTAGCGCCGTGCAGAAGAACGTGATACAGGACTCCGACGCCTTTTTGATAAGAATCAACAACCCGCTCTTCCCGCATTTCGTGGAGGAAGCCGCAAAAAACAAAAAACGCCTTTTCGTGACTTTTCACTTGTTCGAATTCTTCCAGTCTTACATGGAACTGCTTCGCGAGAATCCGCCGGAAATAATATTCATGAATGATGACGAGTACGAAAAAGCGCTGGAGCATTACGACTTGTTCTCAATAAACTCGCTTTTTGTCGTGATGAAGGGCGAAGCCGGCTGCATACTGTTCAGAAGAGGCGACATGGTTTCTTATCACGGGTATAAAGCAAATTCAGTGGACACGACCGGTTCCGAAGGCTGCTTCGTGGCAGGCTTTCTCTACGGCTATCTTCGCGGCTGGCCGTCGGCAGAATCTGCGAACCTTGCGAACGTGATGCGCGCCCTCGCCACGACAGAATACGGCGGGCGGAGAAAGCTTCCGACGACGGAAGAAATGCAAGTAGTCGTGTCCAAGTTCAGGAAAGCGCAATGAATTCTTTCGGAGGTTTTTCTTTCGCCTCTTTATCAACGCCCCTCACAATGTCAGCACGATTCATATTCCTGTCATGCGGAAAAGCAGCATCCTTGGGTATCCCAGTAGCGGCACGCCGATAACGGCTTTCCCTTCAATGCTGACGATGCAGCTCTTGCCGTTTTTCACATCCGGTCCGGGATTGTTGTCGCCTTTCGTGAGCAATGGCTCCGTTGAGACGACGCGATGTATTATAGTATCCGTGGTTTTAACGCTGTCAAAGCATCCCGTTGCAGGATGATAAACAATCACGTCCCCCTTTCTTATCGTGGCATTCATGACCAGTACCATATCCCCAACGTACATGCCTTCATTGTAAGGATAGGAAAGAAATTCTTCCTTGGTCACATTAAACGCCGAGTATTCCCGCTCCTTCATCGTCCACCACCCGCCAAACTGCGCAGTATGCTCCATTGACGTTGAAACCACGGCGGTGACGGGCACATGCGTCCCGAAAAGCAGGGAAGCCGCATTGTATAATATGAGTGCGACAGCGACAGCAAAAATCATTTCTTTCATTTCTTTTAGTACGTCCATCTAATCACGCGCTATTTTTATTATGTCGTCGTGCACGGCTTTCGTGCCCGCCACATAATGCCCGAGATAAGGCGTCCACGCCTCTCCGTTTATTCCCGTGACTATCCCGCCCGCTTCCTCTATGAGCAGCGCCGGCGCTATGTCCCACGGTTTCTCGTTGAGCATAAGCGCGCCGTCTATCTTTCCGGAAGCTATCCACGCTATCTGCACGGCAGCCGAGCCGAGCAGCCGCATGTCACGCGGGTATTTTTTCGCCATTTTTTCAAAGCGTTCGCGGACAAACGGCGTCTTTATTCCCCAGAAGCCGCCAAAGGAGACAAGAGGACTGGACGTTCTTGACGATACGCGTATCTTTCTGCCGTTTAGGAAAGCCCCCTTCCCGTTCTCGGCGGTATAAAGCTCTTTCTGCACCGGCATGTATATAGCTGCTGCTTTCACCGTCCCGTTCTCTTCTAATGCCACCATCGTGCCGAAAAGCGGCACATCAAAGAAAAAATTATGCGTTCCGTCAAGCGGGTCGATTATCCACCGGGACGGCGAAGAGCCCTGCCCGCCCGATTCTTCCGCCAGTATCGCGTGCTCGGGGAAGCTTTTCTTTATCCGCGCGATTATCGTTTTTTCCGCGTCAAAATCCGCCTGCGTTGCGAAATCCCATGAGCTTTTGTAATGCGGTGCAACGCCGCGCTTGTAATGCTTCATCACGGCGCGGCCGCCTTCCAGTGCCGCAGCCTTCGCCGTTTTCATTTCCCGCGAGTCCATGATATATACTCAAAGACATTAGTATTTGAATGTTTTGACATCGTTGATACGCCGGGTGTTTCATTCGTTAAGTAAACAATTACAACAAAGACTTTCCTTGGCGGGGTATACGAGGAATCAAAAATTCCTCTTCCCCTTTCATAGTGCAGCGATGCTGATGATTATTTATGCAATAGATTTCTAAAACATTGAGCAGTGGATTTTTAAAGGATGCCGCATTATCTATTCATTGATGGCTATGGACGAAAACGTTCTGCAGAGTATCCGCGAAGCAGAAGCGAAAGCGGAGGAAATGGTGAAGAATGCCGAGTATGAACGGGAAAGCATGCTTTTAGGCGCCCGCGCCGAAGCGGCATCCATGCTCGACGAGGAAACGAAGAAATTTGCGAAAGAGCTGGCGAGAAATCTGGAAGAGGAGAAAGCAAAGATAGAGGAAAAGAAGCGGGAAATAGAGGAGCAGCGTACCAGGGAAGTGAAAAAGATACGGGACAGGTCGTCGAAGAACGAAGAGAAGGCGATAACGATTCTTGAGAAAGAGTTTGA
Organism: Candidatus Aenigmatarchaeota archaeon; assembly: GCA_016198645.1. Lineage (GTDB taxonomy): Archaea > Aenigmatarchaeota > Aenigmatarchaeia > GW2011-AR5 > GW2011-AR5 > JACQID01. The sequence continues at coordinate 3,196 of JACQIE010000079.1, forward strand.
AGACATGTTAAAGTGAAGCGCGATGTTCTATCCGGAGAAAATGAGCAAGGTAACAATAGCCGCTCCCAAGGCGCACATGCGGCAGGTAATCGACGTCCTGTATTCTCTTAACGCGCTGCACATACAGGACTACAGGGAAAGGGAATTTTCCATCGGTTCGCCATTGGCGGACGCCGAAAAAGTTTCAGAGATGCTTCTTGACATAAACGCCGTGAAATCCATTGCAGGAATAACAGGCTCTTCGAAAAAAGCCAAAATGAGCCTTTCGCAGGCGGCGCACGCCGTGAAAGAGCTGCGCGAAAAAGCCTCGTCTCTTTACGACGAGAGAAAAACGCTGCAGGAAAGCGACACGGAGAAAAAAGAGAAATACCTTCTGTTCCTTCGTGATGCCGGAATAAGGAATTTTTCGTCGTTGTCCGGATACAAGTCTTTGGCGATGGTTACGGGTTACATAAAAAAGCCGCTGAAGGCGGAAGGCATAATACTGTTCTCGCGCAACGAAGCAAAGGCGCCTGCCGTTGCGTTCTTCAGAAAAGGCGAAGCAAAGGCGCTAAGCGAGATTCGGTCATGCATCGCCGAAGAGCCGGTGCCTGTGGACGGCAGGGGCAGTATCGACGCTGCAATCGAAGCGATAAAGAGCAGGAAAGCGGAAACTGCGGCGCGGCTCGCAGAGATAAATCGCGCGATTGCCGGGCTTGGCAAAGAGCGGGATAAAATACTTTCGATAGAAGCGATGCTGCTAGAAGCAATAGAAAAAGACGAGGCGCCCCTGCGTTTCGCCGTGAGCAGGAATGCCTTCGTGATTCAGGGCTGGGTTCCGGCGAAAAACGTGGCAAAGCTCGAAGAAAAGATACGCGCAATAACAGACGAAGCGTTCATGAAAGCAGCAGAGACAGAGGACGCGCCCACGAAGCTGGACAACCCGAGGGTCGCAAAGCCGTTCGAGTTTTTCCTCAACCTGTACTCGCTTCCGCGCCACGACGAGCTTGACCCCACATGGCTCATACTCCTGAGTTTTCCCGTTTTCTACGGTTTCATGATAGGCGATATAGGATACGGCGCAGTGATATTCGCGCTTGCCGCGCTTCTCCGCAACAAGATGCGCAACATAAGGGCACTGATAGACATATCGATATTGTCCGCTTTTTCCACCATATTCTTCGGTTTCATATTCGGCGAATTTTTTGGAACGGAGGAGATTTTCGGCTATCATCTCACCCCATTCGTGCATAGAATAGAGGACGTGAACGGGATGATAGTGGCATCGGCAATGCTGGGGTTGCTCCACCTGAACGCCGGCTTCATACTCGGCTTTATCAATGAGAAGCATCATCACGGCATCGTGAAAGCCGTGATGACAAAGCTTTCGTGGATGACGTTGGAAGCCAGCGGAATCGTGCTGTTTCTGAACGCTCTGGGATATCTGGAGATAATCCCGGCGATACCGGCAATTTTCGGAGTCATAGCGATAGGGATGATAGCGAAAAGCGAAGGAATCGGCGGCATATTCGAGCTTCCCTCGTTGATAGCCAACGTCCTGTCCTATTCGCGGCTGGCGGCTATAGGCCTTGCTTCCGCGTCGCTCGCGCTTGTCGTGAACCGCCTGGCTGAGCCTCTGTTCGCTATGGGCGTAGTCGGCGCGGTTTTTGGCGTGATGATATTAATAATAGGGCATTCGATAAATATAGCGATGGGCATAATGGACGCGTTCCTGCAATCCATGCGGTTGCATTACGTTGAGCTTTTCGGCAAGTTTTACAAAGGAGCCGGAAAGCCATATAAGCCCTTCGGACAAAAAAAGAGTGAGGTGGAGTGAAATGGTAGGAGAAATGGCGGCAATAGGTGCAGGGCTGGCAATAGGTCTGACAGCGCTTGCAGCCGGATATGCGGAACATGAAATAGGAGCTGCAGCCGTGGGAGCCATGGCCGAGAAAGAAGAGCTGTTCACAAAAGGCCTGATAATGACGGTCATACCGGAAACGCTCGTCATATTCGGTCTCGTCGTGGCGCTGCAGATAATGGCCTGATTTTTTCGGTGAAAAAATGGGAGAAGAGGAAATGAAAGCCGGAATACTCGGCGAAGCCGCGCAACAGGCCGAGAAAATCCGCAAGGATGCGCAGTCCGAGAGAGACGGGATTATATCAGCCGCTCGCGCCGATGCGGAGAGGGAAAAGGAACGCATGAAGCGCGAATCCGGGGAAAGCGCGTTGCGCCTTGAAGCGAGGGAACTGGCGTCATCACGCATATCTGCAAAGAAGGACGTAGCCGAAGAGAAGAAGGAAGCAGTGAATCGCGTATACAGCGTGTTTTTTTCCCGGCTGGAAAAAGAGTTGGGCAGGGAAGAGCTGCTTCGCCTGCTTTTTAACGCAGGGAAGACGCAGCTTAAAAGCGTGCAAAAGGTGCGCGTCGCAAAGGAAGACGTGCCTGCTGCCCGTGGGCTGGGCGTGGATGCAGTTCCAGCCGCGATTGAAGGCGGCATAATAATAGAGGGTGGCAACGAGTCAGTAGACTTGAGCATGGACACGATACGGGAAACGTTGAAGCAGCGGACGCTGCGCTCGGTTTCGTGCAAACTTTTCGGTGATTGAATGGCTTACGCTTATGCAGTCGCACGGGTCATGGCGATGAAATCAAAGCTCCTGACGAATGACGACTACTCGCGGATGCGGAAAATGGGCGTGCATGAGATGGCCCGCGCCCTGGAAACCGGTGAGTATGGAAAGGAGATGTCGCGTCTTGTATCTTACAGGGGTGCCGAGCTGGTCGGCATGGCGCTGAACGAAAGCCTTGCCACTATTGCTAATAAGCTCATGCGCATGACTGAAAAAAAGAGCGGAAAAAATATTGTCCGTCTTTATGCTTCAAAGTGGGTTTACGCCAATGCCAAACTGCTGGCGCGCCGTTTAGCAGGAAGAATAAGCGACAGCGACCTGAATTATTCCGTCATACCCGTTGAGCCTACCACGCATGCTTTCTGTGCGGCCGCGGCAAAGAGCCCGGACGTATGCGCCCGGGCAATATCCAAGATAACGGGCATGAAGAGCGATGACGTGAAGAAGGCACTGCCCGGGCGGCTCGGTGACGTTGAGAATGAGATAGACAAGAGATATTACGCCGCGTTGTCTTCGGGCGTGGCAGAACCGGCAGTTGCGGCGTTCTTCGTTGCAACGATTGAGCTTATGAACATAAGAAATATAATGAAGCTGAAATATCATGCGTCAGCCGCGTCCGGATACGTGATAGGCAAGCCCTCCATGCTTGTCTCGAGATTGCTCAAATCCGATTACGGCCAGTGTCTGGCGATATTGGAAAAAGAGCGCCCTGATATTGCGAAGGGCGTGCGCACGAAGCGCACGATGCTGGAAAACAACACAGAGAAGGCGATGCTCCAGCGCGCGTCAACGTTGATGCGCGGAAAATCTTTGGCGCCCGTGTTCGGATATCTTGTACGCAAGGAAGCTGAAGTGAGGAATGTACGGCTGCTTATGAGCGCAAAGGCGAACGCGCTGGATGAAAAGTTCGTGGAAGAGAATCTGGTGATTTGATGGAAATATCCGCAGTCGGCGACGAGCACTTCGTGGTGGGCTTCAACATAGCAGGCGTAAAGAACACTTTCGCCGTTGAAAAGGACAGCGTCAACAGAGTCGTAGAAGACGTGATGAACGGCGACAATGCCGTGGTGATAACAAATAAATCCGTTTACGACATGCTTAATCCGCGAATGAAGGAGGCAGTGGACACGAGCGTAAAGCCGACCTTTGTCATACTCTCGCATGACGTGAGCGGCGAGGAGAATTTAAGGATGATGATAAAACGTTCTCTTGGAATAGACCTGTGGTGACTAAATGAAAGGAAGCATATTCAGGGTATCCGGTCCGGTAGTGATAGCCGAAAATCTGGACGCGAAGATGTACGACGTCGTGCGCGTCGGCGACGAGCGGCTCGTGGGCGAGGTCATAGAGATAAACGGCAACCGCGCTGCCATACAGGTTTACGAAGACACGTCCGGACTGAAGCCTGGGGAACCGGTGGAGAACACCGGTTCTCCGCTCAGCGTTGAACTGGGGCCGGGAATACTAAGAAGCATATACGACGGCATCCAGCGGCCTCTGCCGGAGCTGCAGAAATCCATGGGCGATTTCATCAAGCGGGGCGCCGTGGTCAGCGCGCTTGACCGCACGGCGAAGTGGCGCTTCACGCCTTCAGTGAAGAGCGGCGCGAAGGTGAAGGAAGGCGATTTTATCGGCACCGTGAAAGAAACCGAAACGATAGAACACAGGATAATGGTGCCGATAGGCGTCTCCGGGAACGTTGATGAAATAAAAGAAGGCTCCTTCACCGTGGAAGACGTCATAGCGAAAATAAGCGGGAAAGATGTACGGATGATGCAGCGCTGGCCGATACGCATGCCGCGCCCTGTCAGGGAAAAGCTCGTGCCCGACACGCCGCTGATAACGGGAATAAGAATACTTGATTCGCTGTTTCCGCTGGCAAAAGGCGGCACGGCTTCGATACCAGGGCCGTTCGGCGCGGGCAAGTGCGTGACCGGTGACACGAAGATACTGGCTGACGGGAAACTGAAGCCCATAAAGGACGTGTTTGACGAAGCCACAGGCACAGCACACACGGACGGCAGCGAAAAAATAATAGAACTGGAGAAACCTCTGCAAATATGGACTTTTGACGGCATTGCCATAAAAGAGTCGGCAGCCACGCATGCGTATAAGGGGAAAACCGGAAGCCTCATTTCCGTCAAAACCCGCTCCGGTAGGGAAGCAAAGCTTACGCCCGTGCACAAATTATTCAGGCTGGATGAAAAACTGAACATAGTGGAAACAGAAGCCCGGAACTTGCGAAAGGGCGATTTCATAATATCACCGAGAAAGCTGGAGATGAAATGCGATTATCAGCCTGTCTCCGTGGAGTTTGAATGCAGGATAGCGGATGAAACCGCAATTCAGTCAACGATTTCGTCCGTCAGAAAATACGCTTCCGCCAACGCGATGACGCTGAAAGAAATAAGCAAGAGGATAGGAGTTCCTTACTATACTCTTCGCGCATTCTGCGAAGGCACGAATAAGCCGACACTGTCGTTCGTGCGGAAAGTCGAGGCGTTGACAGGGGAGAAAATACATTTCTCCGCTATAAAGTCCGAGCGGGATTCCGCACACATGAAAATCCCAGCGGCGCTGACAGAGGAATTGGCGGAATTCGTCGGCTACGTGATGTCGGATGGCATGATAAAGGGCGGACAAAGCGTGCATTTCTTCAACCAAAAAAAAGAACTGAGGGAACGATACGCGGCGCTTCTTGGTGAACTGTTCGGACTCGAAGGCAAGGAATATTGGGCGCATACCGTAGAAGCAGTCAGCATCAATTCCGTCACTCTTGTCAAGTTTCTCAAAGCTCTCGGAATGCCGCTTCTGAAGAAATCAAGAAATGTGAATATACCGGATAAGCTTCTGGTTTCCCCTGATTCCGTGATAAGAAGCTTCTTCCGCGCGTACATAAGCTGCGACGGACACGTTGGGACGAGAGAATTGGAAATAACGAGTGCAAGCAGGGAAATGATAGAGTCCATGTCATACCTGCTTTTGCGGCTTGGCATTCTGTACAGAACGAGAGTGAAGCGGATAGACGCAGGAACTTATTACCGTCTTTTCATTCCCAAAAGGGAAGCCATAAAGATAAGCCCTTACTATGCCCAGAACAGGTACTTCAATTCCAGTGACATAGTGCCTATGACAAGCGCGCTGTTCAGGGAGATTCTCGGAGGCAGGAAGCCGTTTGAATTGGAACGGGCGGGCATCCCGACTGCCGGATACTATGCGGAGCAGAATGTCACGGTAGGGACGATGCAGCGGATGGCTGCGGAACTTGGAACGCTGCAGAAATTTGCAAATGCATTGGACTACGTATTCTGCGACAAGATAATCGCAGTGGAAACCATACAGGAAGAGGCAGACGTCTACGACATAACGGTTCCGGAAACCCATAACTTCGTCGGCGGTAATATTCCTATGATATTGCATAATACTGTGACCCAGCAAAGTCTCGCAAAGTGGAGCGATGCGACTATAATCGTTTACGTCGGCTGCGGAGAGCGCGGCAACGAGATGACCGAGGTGCTCGTCGAATTTCCGGAGCTGACCGACCCGAGGAGCGGAAAGTCGCTTATGGAGAGAACCATGCTTATAGCCAACACGAGCAATATGCCCGTCGCGGCGCGCGAGGCGTCCATTTACACCGGAATAACGATAGCTGAATATTATCGTGACATGGGGTATGACGTGGCATTGATGGCCGATTCTACGTCACGCTGGGCGGAAGCCATGCGCGAAATTTCGTCGCGCATGGAGGAAATGCCCGGCGAAGAAGGCTATCCGGCTTATCTCTCGTCACGCCTCGCTGAATTTTACGAGCGCGCCGGCAAAGCCGTAGTGATGTCCGGTTCTGTCGGTTCCATAAGCGTCATCGGCGCGGTGTCGCCGCCCGGCGGGGACTTTTCCGAGCCGGTCACGCAGGCGACGCAGCGAATAACCAAGGCATTCTGGGCGCTGGACGCTTCGCTTGCGAGCAGGAGGCATTTCCCGTCAATAAACTGGACGAATTCTTACAGCCAGTATGAGTCGTCGCTGGCAGAATGGTATGGTTCTCACGTTTCCAGTGAGTGGACGGCAGTGATAAACAAAGTGCGTTCCATTCTTTCGGAGGAACAGAGGCTTCAGGAAATTGTCCAGCTTATAGGCAGCGATGCGCTGCCCGAGAAGGAACAGCTTACGCTCGAAGTTGCGCGGCTCGTCCGCGAGTTTTTCCTTCAGCAGAACGCTTTCCACGAAGTGGACAGCTATTGCTCGCCGGCGAAAAGCGTGCGCATGCTGAAGAGCATACTGTTCTTCGAGGAATGCGCCCGCTCTGCGCTTGACCGGGGCGTGCCTGCGAGGGACATAATTTCCGTGAAATCCAAGAACAGGATATCCGAAGCGAAATTTTATCCGGACCATGAAAAGATACTGGACGAAACCGACGGGGAGATGAAGAAAGAATTAGAGGAGATGGTGAGGAAGAATGCTGCTTAAGGATTACAGGACGATAGACCGTATAGCCGGCCCGCTCATCTTCGTGAAAAAAACGCACGACGTGGGTTACAATGAAATAGTTAATGTAACCCTGCCCGGCGGCGAGAAGCGCCTCGGCCAGGTTCTGGACACGTCGCGCGACGTCGTCGTCGTTCAGGTTTTCGAAGGCACGACCGGAATAGACCGGAACGCAAGCGTCCGTTTTCTGGGCGACGTGATAAAGGCAAAAGTAAGCGAAGACATGCTCGGCCGCATATTGGACGGTTTCGGCAATCCGATTGACGGCGGTCCGGAGATAATACCAGAAGAGGAGATAGACATAACCGGTGCAGCGCTTAATCCTTACTCGCGGGCTTCGCCGCAGGACTTTATTCAAACGGGCATCTCGACAATCGACGGCATGAACACGCTTGTCCGCGGCCAGAAGCTGCCGATATTCTCCGGCGCAGGCCTGCCGCACAATGACATAGCGTTACAGATAGCAAGACAGGCGAAAGTTCGTGGGAGCGGCGAGAGTTTCGCCGTCGTCTTCGCGGCAATGGGCATAACCAACGAGGAGTCGAAAAAATTCATCAAAAGTTTCGAGGAAACGGGCGCGATAGAGCGGGCGGTTGTCTTCCTCAACCTCGCCGACGACC
>JACQIE010000080.1 GCA_016198645.1 Candidatus Aenigmatarchaeota archaeon
CGAAGTGCAGTCTTTGACGCGAAGCGTCTTATTGCCCGCCTTTATCCGCATCGCCGCGCCTCGCGAACTTTAATACGTCTTCGCTCTGATAACGGCCGCTGTAAGCCGTGGCATCGCCGGACAACCGGAAGAATATCATCTGTCCCAGGCGGGCGTTGCGGTGGAGCGTGACGCGACGCGAGACTTCAGCGTGAAAGTAAGAGCGCCCCTCGTAGCCCGGGTCCCACAGCGCGGTGTGCTGAACGATGCCACATACCAGCGCAGAAGAGCGCGGCATGAGAAACCCTGCGATGTTCGTGGGTAAAACAATTTTTTCATTGAATGCAATGTGGTAAACGCCCGGCTCAAGCGTCCACGTGTCTTCACCTTCCTGTTGCATGGGCGGAACTTCTTTATATCGGGGAAGCTTTCTTTTTTCATTCGTGAAGTCCAGAACGCCTTCCCCTTCAAACGTAAAGACCTTAGCCATGGTGAGGTCGACGCCGGCCTGCTGGATTTGCGTCTTCGGGTCTATCATTCCCTGAACTAGCTGACCTTTATCAACGAGGGCGCGAATTTCCTTGTCCGTGAGAAGCATTTCATTACAAAGACGGGAATGTATTTAAAAATCCCTCTGCTTAAAAATGAAGTATATCGAATTCCCTTCGTTTTATCCGCTGTGTGTAAACTGCCCGCGGCGGGCGTTTAGTAAGGACTCATCAAGCACGGTTCGGTTTTTGACGGGGCTTGGTTTCGGCTTTATTACGAGGAATCTTTGATTCCTCGTATACACAACTTTACGAAAAAGTCTTTGTTGTACTTGTTTACCGTTACGGAGCACTAACCCGCCTTTGTCTTTCGTATTCGGTGGCTTTCGGTGTGCGGGTTGCAACATCAAGCCGCGCAAAAGGGGATATTTAAAAATTGCAACGAAACCTAATCATGATGTTCGCCGACCTGCACCTGCACTCGCCGTATTCGCGGGCTGTTTCGAAAGACATGACGCTGGAAGTGCTGTCCCGCAAAGCAAAAGAGAAGGGGCTTCACATGCTCGGCACGGGCGACTTTTCCCATCCGGCGTGGTTCGCGAACCTGAAAAGCAAGCTTAGGGGCGACGACGGAGTATACGAGTACAACGGCACGAAATTCGTGTTGAGCAACGAGATAGCGCTGATTTACACGCAGGACGGCAAAGGACGGAGAATCCACTACATACTGCTGGCGCCGGACTTTGGCGCGGCGGAGCAGATAAACGAGTTTCTCCGTTCCCGCGGGCGTTTAGACTACGACGGGCGCCCGATGTTCGGCTTTACGTCCGTCGAGCTCGTCGAACGGCTCATGTCCATTTCCAAAGACATAGAAATCATCCCGGCGCATGCGTGGACGCCGTGGTTCTCCGTCTTTGGAAGCATGAGCGGCTTTGACTCGCTGAAAGAATGTTTTCAGGAGAAAGTAAAATACATACACGCGATTGAGACGGGCTTGTCCAGCAGCCCGGCAATGAACTGGCGATGCTCTTTTCTGGACAACGTGACGCTGCTTTCAAACAGCGACGCGCACTCGCCGCACCCGCACAGGCTCGGGCGCGAAGCTAACGCGCTGGACATAAAGGGCGAAAGTTACAGGGAGCTTATCAACGCGATAAGGACGAGAAAAGTGGAATACACGCTGGAAGTTTCGCCGGACTACGGGAAATATCATTATGATGGGCACCGTGATTGTAATATTTCCATGGCGCCGGACGAGACGAAAAAACACAATGGCATCTGCCCGAAGTGCAAAAAGCCGCTCACTATCGGCGTGCTGAACCGCGTGGAACAGCTAGCCGACCGCGAAGAATTTACGTTGAAGGGAGCGCCGCCGTTCAAGGGCATAATCCCGCTTACAGAGATAATCGCGCTTTCCGTGGGGCAGGAAGTATTCACGAAAAAAGTCTTCGAGCAGTATCACAGACTGCTGGGCGCGTTCGGCAACGAGTTGACGATACTGTTGGAAACGCCGGAGGAAGAATTGCGCAAAGCCGTAGGCGAGCGCCTGGCGGCGCTGATAATCAAAAACCGCGAAGGCAATATAAAGATAATTCCAGGTTATGACGGGGTTTATGGAAAGCCTGTTATTGATGACAGCGGGATGAATACAATGGAAAAAGGAACGTTAAAGAAATTCTTCTGATTAGAGCTTGCTCGTGACCTTTATGGACGCCGTGCTGTCTATGGCATACGAATAATCCGCCGTCACTGTAGCCGTAATCGTGTCCTTCGGGACGCCTGCTGTCAAATCATTTTTGTCCAACGTCAACGTGCACGGAAGCTTCACGGTGTCGAATCCTCTCCTCAGCGTTACTTCCCCATCTGAAACGAGCTTGCCGTCGCCTGTATCGCATTGTAGTGTGTTAGTGCCTTTACTTGCTGTTATCACGAAATGCACTTTTCCAAGTGAGTTTTGCGTAGGGAAGTCATCCGCCGTCGCTGTGTCGCGGAACGCTACGCCGGAACCGACATTAGCGAAACTGAGTATCACAGTCTCCGAAATGGAGGCTCCTGCCGCCTGTTGTGTTATCGGAGAACCCGCTTCCAGTGATATCTTAACGGGCGCGTTTGAATTCTGCGTGGCCGTGGCGCCCTGCTCAAACGTGCCTTTCTTTCGCATCTGGTCAAACTGGTCGAAACTTATGACGTCTATAGGCGTCACTGACGTCGTGGTGTAATCGTACCTGACGCGTATGCCTATGTCAAAATTCTGAGTAAGCCCCTGCGGGAGATCCGGCGCAGTTATGGACCATAATTTCCTGTTGAATCCGCCGGCTTTATTCGTTTCCACAAGAGGCGGTATCAATGAATTGTCAGTGCCGGCGCCCAGTGGTTTTATTGCAGTGGCGTCATTCCCGCTCCAGCCGCTGTTTCCACCGAACAGCTTGGCGCTCACGAATTTAGAAATTGTACCGCCAACATTTTCGACTTCCAGGCTCAACATGACCGTCTCCTTACCGAACACGTCATTTATGTCCGCTGAAAATTCGTTTATCTGCAAGCCGTCGCTCGCCGACACTTTCACGGGGCGCTGCGTAGAAACACAACCTGCGACCAGAAGCAGCAATGCCATGGACAACGCAAATTTACCGTCAAACATTATTTACCGTCTCACTTGAACCGCATGTGAAGCCCTTATCTCGTAAGGGTAATCTATGCTCAATATTAGTGTATAGCCGCTTAAATAATTTATATCGGCGGGCAGCGTTATCTCGCATGTCATTCTTGGGAACACGCTGCCTTGTATATAGAGCTTCTGGGCGGGGCATTTGATGTCCAAGGAGCTTGCCGCCGGCGCGTTGTAAGACGCGCAGTTCGTGATGTCCGTCGAGCCGAAGAAATAGCTTCCGTCCGGGCACTTGACGCAGACACTTCCGCCGCCCGTGCTTTTACATTCGCTCGCAGGAGTGGTGGTAGTTGCGGACGATGCGAAATTTCCCGATTCGCTCACTGTTATCGCGTCTGCCCCTATTGTTTCAATCCTGCCGGCACCGACGTTAGCTATGTCTATGTACATGTAAAGCTTCGTATCCGGCCTCTTCACCACGGGCATTTTATCACTAAAACTTACGGTCGCTTTAAGCCGCCTGTCGTCGTGGACGTAAACCGGCGACGTGGTCAGAACGCCGCCCTTTGCCTGCTCTATCCTGTATTCGTCTTCGCTCATCGCCGACACGCTGGCCGTGCCGCTGAGCGTCGCTTCAAACGTTGCGCGGGCTTTGACTTCTGTTGTGACAACGTCCTGCTCTATTACATCTGGCGCTGTAACGGCACAGCTACGAGATATGAAAGAGCCTTCTTTCACGCTGCCAATATTGAAAAGACATGACGCCGCCGTGAGCGCTCCGGCATCGTAAATTGTCATCGCCACGTTATTGAGCGGCGTCGTGCCGCCATTAGTAAAGTCAAGCGTCGCCTTGCCCGTGCCTGATGTGAACAGGTCGTCCGGGCTGACATCCAGCGATAACATGCTTCCCGTGACTGTGGCAGGCGCGGAAACGCAGCCCGCCAGAAGCGCGGCAAGAAACACGAGAGCAATCTTCATCCGCTCACCTATATCTCCAAAGGCTTCACCGTCACCCGCGCGACGCCGGAAACCCGATAAGTATAACCGGCGGTGGCGCGGACCTCGTAGCTTCTATAAGGCGCGACGCCTATGTCTATTGCTGCAGTGGCGTCATCGTTCAGCCTGAACAGCAGCGGGTTCGACTTGCCTTCGCTGTAAATGTCTATGGCACCGATGGATTTCTTACCCGTTACCTGTCCTGCACTATCTTTGACATCTCTCTCTGCGTTGTTCGTAAAGACGCAACTTGACAGGGAATTCACTGAATCGTCTTTGAACGTGAATGCATCGTCATAGCCGCCGGCAGAAATGCCGTCAAATTTATTGCAGGGTATTCCGACAAACGTTATAGTGAGCGCGCCGTGCTCTATCTTGTTGCTGAGAAGCCTGCCACTGCCTGTGTGACGAACTACGGCTTCAAACGTCGCGCCGCGCTTGTTGAGGATGAAGTTTCTATTGACGAGAGAGAGGTCTATCTTGACAGGCCCGCTGCCGAGCGTGGACGCGGCTTGCAGGTCAACTTTCTGCCCGGCGCGCTGCAGGGCTTTAATCTCGACTGGATTGACGACAACAGGGCGGTAGATGCTGTTTGCCGTGAAATAGTGCTCGACCGCAAACCGCAGCTCAAAATCAGTAGAGAGCTTGAGGATGTCGTTGGATGACGGAGCCTTGAGATTGTAATTGACCAAGCGCTGGGCACCGGGCGATAGGTTGACGAGGTCGCACTTGTTCCCCGCGCACGGCGCGGTTTGCCCTTCCGGTTTGCATACTGCTGCAGTTGTAGCAGTGTTGCACAACGTTGTTGACTGGCTGTCTTTAAAGCTCGCGGCGTCAAAGAGGTCGACTTTAAGACGACTCAACGGTTCTGTCTTATCAAGATTCTCAATTATGAACGACAAGTCTACGGTATCATCGGGAAGCACGGGCGAGTTCGGTATGGTGTCTATGTTCTTTATTGCCACGATATCAGACGCTTCCTCCAGCACGGGCGTGGCAACTTGTATCTCGTTCTGCCCGAAGTCTATCTGACTGGTGCAGCCGGACACGAATAACAGGGCAAAAACCAACCCGTATCTGAGCATAAGACTTATTAACGCTCCTACGTTAAAAAGCATATGCTTGATTTTATCCAGCGCTGGTATATAGACCCGATAATATACGGAACAGGCTATAACCCCGTGAACACGATAACCTACGGGATTATTCTGCTCGCTTCGCTGGTTGCCGCCTATACGTTGCTGAAGAAAACAAAAATAAGCATTGACCGCTCATTTTTTATTTCGCTCGTGCCGTTCATACTCTTCGGCGCGCTGCTGCGGAGCTACGAGGATTTTCTGGAGGCAGGAAATGTGGATTTGAATATATTAACGCTCGCTTCGCAGGAAGGCCCGCGGAATCTCCTGCTCGTTTCGCCGTTCATGTACATAACTGTAGCTGCCATCGCAATCGTTTCGCTCGCTGCCGCGGTGGCAACGAGTAAGCTGGCTCACGTGCCGTACTACAAGATTCTCGGCGGCATCGGCGCGGTTCTCGCGGCAGCTGCCTTCATTGCGGTTGCGCAGCACGTCACTGATTTCTTTGCCGTTTCCGTTATGGTAGGGCTGGGCGCGTTCTGGCTTGCCGCGCTGTTCACTGCGAAAAAATATCTTGTGCCCCGTTACGAAAAACTAAAAAATCTCCTAACAACAGAGAACACGCTGATAATCGCCGCCCATATGTTTGACGCTTCTACCACGTTTACGGCAATCCAATTCTATCCTTACTTTGAGCAGCACTTCCTGCCGAGCTTCTTTATTTCGCTGCTTGGCCCGGCGGTGATGTTTGCGCTTAAGCTCGCCGTCGTGCCGGCGGCGCTCCATTACATAGACAAAGAAACAGGCGACGGGGAGAAAAGAACGCTGCTAAAACTGCTCGTGCTGATACTCGGACTGGCGCCGGGAACGCGAAACTTCTTCAGGCTTGCGATGGGAGTTTGAGCGGATTCACTATAACGAGCCGCTTGCATCGTCTACTGGCTGAATTCTACAGTCATGCCGTTAGCCAGACTCGATTCGGCGGCTCTTCCTGCGTTGATTTGAATGACGTATTGTGCTTCAACATGAGACGTATATAACGCCAGGTCGGTATCTACAACGCCGGGCTGTACCCGCATAGTCTGAATATCCACTATCTTTCCATAGTTGTTCAAGAAAATTATATCCACGTCAAACTTCAAGCCTTTCGCCCAGAACGTCCATTTAGTGTTAGTGGGCATTACGAATAACATCCCGGAATCTTGCGGGAGAGAATCTCTTTCAGTAAGTCCCTTCATCAGTGCATCGCCACTTGACGCTACTTCTATATTGAATATATTATAC
>JACQIE010000081.1 GCA_016198645.1 Candidatus Aenigmatarchaeota archaeon
CTTGAGCAATCTGACGCACGATTCTGTATGACGGCTTCGCCGTCCAACAGCTTTGCGTCTAACAGCTTCTGAGTCGATGCCATATTATACTCTATTCTGTCCATGACCATATCTTCACTCTCTTACCCACATAACTGCCGCGGTAACTGCCTACGTAATAATCAGCTGAAACGACGCTCCTGTTGCCCGGCACGTTCAGCGTGTCGCATGTTTCCGAGCATATCTCCGTTTCAAATAGATAGTTCGACGGAAGCAGGCTGAGCAGGCTCTGCTCCAGCCCCGGCTCGCTGTTATTGGCCACGTAAGAAGCGAGCGAGCCGCCGTTGTAGAGCGAGTCCAGTGCCTCAAAAGCGCGCTCTTTCAATAGCGCCGGAGCAAAGTCCGGCTTCTCCGGCACGCGCGAAAAAAGCAGCGAAGAAGAAACGGCTATGAGCGATATTGCTATCAGGACTTCAAGCGTGTAAATGAACCCCTTTAATCTTACCATACTCTCACCTTGAGCTTGCCGGTTATTATATCCGCCGTCGCGTTCTGGTATATTATTGGTTTTTCCACGGCTACGACGTTGCCCCTTGTCGGCGCCGCGCCGCCGAAGGTGAAATACGTCGTGTTCGTGACGGTGTTGAAGACTTCGACATAAAAATCTTTTACGCCCGTTGCTGCCGTCACAGTCGCATACGTTGCCCCGCTAAGTTTCTGCATCTCACGATACCTGACAACGTGCAATTCTTCCGCGCCAAACACGGATTGGCTCAGATTATTATCGCCCGAAACGCTCGCGGAGCGGGAAGTAAAATTGCTGCTTCTGTCATAATAAACGGTGAACCATTTTGCCTGTCCGGCGTCTAACGCCGTTGTGAAGGAAATATTGTCCCCGGAAACGCTGTACGGGACCGTGGCGCCCGTTTCGTTGTAGATAACGGTCGAGTTCACGTCCGCGTAGACCGCCATTTCAGCGTATCTGAAGCTGACGATTTCCGACGCCAGGCTTTGTGCCGTGACGCCGTCATTCAAGTAGTTATTTGCCGTATTGTTCACGAGCAACGCAAAGCGGTACGCTTTTCCGCCTATGCCGAGCACGTCCGGCGCATCTGTCCAAGACGGTGGGATGGGCGATTTTTCCAGCGAGTCCAGCATATCCAGCGCATGGCTCCTCAGCGTGGTTATTTTTGTGCTTTCCGACACCCCGGCATAGTAGTCTGTGACGGTGGCAACAGTCATTCCGAAAACAACGATAAAAATTCCGGCAGAGACTATGTAATCTACCTGCGTCGCTCCCTTTAACATACCCCTCGCTCGCTTTGCTCGCGAGTGCGTATCCCATATTATATTGAACGTCATCCGCTCAGCTCCACGATGCTTGCGCCGTTCTTGTCTGCTGTCCACGAAACGCTGGCGCGCCCGCCCGGCACGCTGCCGCGATACGTTGCGTTGTAGCCGAGAACGCACGTGACGTTGGCGGAAAGCGTTTCTATGCTCGCGTTTTTGCCTATGAACCGGACGCGGTACGGCTCATTCGCTATTTTCGCCGGAAGATTGACGGTTATTTTTGCAATGATAGTATCATTCAGCGAAAGATGCTCGCCCGCTGTCGTCTTGCCGGCGGCAGAGCGTATTATCGAGCAAACCTGCGAAACTTCCTGCTCTGCCACGAACGTCGTATACTGCTCGTTCAGCGAAGACGTGACGTATATCACCACGCCTATAATCGCAAGCGAAAGCCCTATCGCAAATACGTGGCTTAAAAGCGGATTCTGGCCTAGCATAATACCCCTCGCTCGCTTAAACTGACGCACTTTGTGCGTCTAACAGCATCCAAGTCGTATCCCTTATACTTCATACGCTTCCTCATGGAACGGTCACCGATATTCTTGTGACGCCGCGCGCGTCTTTGCCTTCGTTGCGCACAAGCACGTAAGTATTGCCCGCCGGCATCCGCGCCCTGCTTATGATGTCAAACGGGTATTCAAGCCGTACGTATATGGGAAATGACGGCGAAATGGAATAAGACAAAGGCGCAATAGCCGCAGAAGGCATGCCGTTGAGCGGCATCTTTGACGTTATCGTGCCGTTCGTCGCATTGATGAAAGCAAGCACGAAATCCCCTCCAAGAGCCCGCGCTTCTATTGACGAATCACTTGACGAGAAAGACGTGTCGCTTTGAGTGCCTATCGCCGTTCCAACCGATACAATTGCCACGGACACACCATTTCCCTGTGCTATAATGTAACCGTTCTGCACTTCAAACGTATCGTCGCTTTTTGAGTCGCCTATGTGGAAAGCCAGCCTCATGCTTATGCCCTCGGACTGCGCTGCAAAATTGGCAGTTGCCGCGGCGAGCGAAACGGCTGCGATTGCCAACATGAAAACAAGCGGATTCATGCTTATCTGTTGCGCTTGCTGGAGAAAAAGGTTTTCTCACGGTATGACGCACAATGCTGTATGACGGTTTCGCTTTCCTTCGCGTCATTGAGCGGCATTGTTCCCTTTCGCGTCAAGACGCTGGTTGCCGTATAATGAACTCATAATCGCAGCAACCATTTCCACAGTGGAATGAATTTTATCCGGATTCCTTCGATAGTTTCCGTGTCGTCATCGGTACTTGTTATTACCAGACCCTTCTTTATTCCCATACTCTTGGCGCATTCGACAAGCCCCCGAATCTCCCGCTCCCTTGTCTTTTCATCGCCCAGATTATAAGCAACCTGTATCGCCTCGCGGATTTCCGTTCCTTTGCGCACGATAAAATCTACTTCAATCCCCTCTTTGTTTCTCCAGTAGTTTATCTCCTCGTTCAGAGCATTGCGTCGTCTCAACTCCAGCAGAACCGCATTTTCAAACAGCCTTCCCGCGTCTGCCTTGCCGGTCAGTACGTTCATGAATCCGGTATCTCCCGCGTATGCCTTCCTTGGTTATTGAGCCCTATCCTTTAGTGTATGGGAAAACCCGGGAAC
>JACQIE010000083.1 GCA_016198645.1 Candidatus Aenigmatarchaeota archaeon
AAACAAGTACAACAAAGACTTTCCACAGAAAGTCTTTGGGTATACGAGGAATCTTTGAATTCCTCGTAATACAACAAAGACTTCCTTAGCGGGGTATACGAGGAACTTTGATTCCTCATAATAAAGCTAGAAACGAACCCGCCCGCCAAAAATCACCGACGAGGAGCCTTTTCTTACTAAACGCCCGCTTTGCAAGGACGCACGATGATGTATGACAGCTTCGCTTTCCGTTGCGTCATTAGTGGCGGGCAGTTTACTGTCTTTCGATGCGCGAAACGTGGTTTTCTTTATAGACCCTTATGATGCTGTCCACGAATGCGTCTATCTTGGATTCGTGGGAAACTATCACTACCTGTTCCATGCCCAGCGCGCTTATGGCGTCGCGGACGCGGTCCAGTTGTTCTGAGGAGAAGCCTTCGGTCGGTTCGTCCAGCATGAGAAGCCCTTTCGTCCTTATTGAATCTATCAGCATGTTTATGACTTTGTTAAGGCTTATTCTGTAGGCAAGCGCCACGGCAGTGCGTTCGCCGCCAGAAAGCTCTTCGTAAGACGCCTGGTAGCCGTTTTGCATTATCACGGGCGAGAATGCCTCGTCTATCACCACGGACATGGAATCTTCCGGCATAAGCATGGAAAACCAGCGCTGGAAGATTGCGGAAAATTCTTTCTGGAGCGTGTTCATCACCTGCTTTTCTATAGACGCAGCCATGGAGAAGAGCGTGGTGTCAATCCAGTCTGCCATCTCCTTCATGCGCGAAGCGCGGGTTCGCATATTGCGCATTTCGTTTACGTTTTTCTCAAGCACGGCTTTCTCGTTTCGCAGCGAAAGGAGCTCCTGCTCCTTCCGCGACATCGCGGAAGAAAGCTCAAGCCGCGCGGCGTGCAGCGCCCGTATCGTCGCGCCGTGCGCTCGATAATCCTCTTCCACTCCCTGCCCGTTTTCAACGGCGGCGCGGGCAAAAGCCGCTTCCCTGCGCATGGCGGCTATTTTCTCTTCCTGAATCTCCGCTTCCTTCTTTCTTCGCGCGGAGCTCTCGTCGTATTCTCTGACCATGACCTCCATGTTCTCTATCTTCTGCAGCGCAAGCTCGCGTTCTCTCATGCCATGGCGCTCCTTTGCCAGTGCCTTTTCCCGCTCCTCCATCGGTGCAAGAGACGCGTTCACGTTTTCAAGCTCTTCTTCGCGCTCCGCTATCAGAGATGCAAAATGCGAAGGGTCGGAAACTTCACGGAGGCACATGGGGCATTTTCCGCTGCCTGTTATACCAGAAAGCTTCCGTATCTCGTTCTCAATAACGGCTTTCCGCGAGTGCAGCGCTGTTTTTTCTTCCGCTATTTTTCCGGCTTCCTCTTCCACGACGTCTTTGCCCATGCTCTCCGGTACGCGCGCCCTGACCAAAGCAAGCTCTTCTCGCACCTTTACGGCTTTGCCGGTGGTGAGATCGGCCTCGCGCAGCACTGCGGCCCGCATTGACGACAGGCGCGAGGATTCGCCTTCAAGCAACGAAGCACGTTGTTTCAGTGCCGCCAGTTCCGCAGCGCGGACGCGAAGCTCTTCCAGCGCGCGCTCTTCTTCCCCGAGCAGATGCGTTTTTGCGTCAAGTTCCGCCCTTAATTTTTCCGCGGCTGCCGCGGCTTCAAGTTCTTCTATCTTGCATTCCGCAAGCCTTGCCTGCGCTTCTTCAAGGGTTTTGCACATCTCCGTCAGCAGCCGGGCTTCGGAAGACAGGTGACGGGAAATCACGGACGCGTTTTTTCTGATGTTCTCGTACTTCTCTACCCGGAATATCTTCCGCAGCGCGGACAGCCTCTCTTCCTCGTCCAGCATGATGGATTTCATCTGCTCTTGCGGTGTATATACGGTGTACCGGAAAATCGGGATGTTTTTCGTGAGCATCTCCTTCGGATAACCGAACATGTCAAGTATCTTCGCTTTGAGCTGGGTGGGCATGCAGGCGTATTCCCCGTTTGCCGTTATCAACAAGCATTCTTCCTGCCTGCCGCGTTTCAGTTTGCGGATGATTGTAAAGGGGGCGCCGTCCAGCTCAAATGCCAGTTCAATCCGCCCGGAATCTTCGCCCCTTCTCAGAAGATTGCGCATCCTGCCTTTCTGCTGCCCGAAAAGCGCGTATTCCATTGCCAGAAGTATCGTGGATTTGCCGGCGCCGATGTTGCCTGCGAGCAGCACGGTGCCTTCCGGGAAATTCACGGTCTCGTCCGCGTAGGAGCGTATGTTAACAATTTTCAGGTATTTCAATTTCATATGTTCATCAGCTTCATCGCATTGTCCTTTATCCGCGTTTCATACGTTGAGACGGTCTCTCCTTCCTGCTTTTCGTCGTCCAGAATCCTCATCACCGCCGCGGCGAAAGCGGCGTCGCGGGAGGGCGGAGGGCTTTTTCCGCAGTATTCCGCTATCATTTCGCGTTCTATGGCTTCCACGGAAAAAGAAGACGATTTCGTTTCCTCGAACACGACGGAGCTTAGCCCGACAAAATTCCGCTTTACCGTGAACGCGCCCGCGGCAATGCCCGCTTCGCGCACGGCTGCAAAATTCACGTCCGACGGCGCGCCGCTGGAGAGAGTTCCTGTTGCGTTCACGAGAAGCAGTTTCCCCCCTGTTTCAGCGGCGCGCGCCTTTTCCAGCATTTTTTTCTCGGCTTCCGCCGCTGTCAGCCCGTCCGCATTTACGTCCACGCGGACGACGCCGAATAGTTTTATCGGCAGGCGGGCGTTGGATTTTTTTTCAGTGTCGATTATGTGGATGCCCGGCTCGTATTCTTCCAGCTCCGCAAGCTCCGTGGGAAACAGCGCGCCGGGATAGACTATGTTACCATTGTCAATGATTTTCGGCTTGTGGACGTGGCCGGCTGCGTAATAGTCAAACCCCTTCGGCAGCAGCGACTTCGGCACGGATGCCATGCCCTTCATGTGAATGGGCTTGAACTCGTCGAGAGCCGAGTGAAAAACGAATATCCTGAATCCGCTTTCCGTGCTTTCTTTCGCAAGCGTGGTGAAATATTCCTTCTCCATCCCTCCGGGCTTTCCCATCATGCCCGCGAGCTTCGCGCCGGTTTTTTCATCAACAGTGAAATCTATAACGAGCTTTCCGTTTTCATCGTGCATCTTTGCGACGTTCTTCACCAAGCCCGCGTTCTCCAGCACGCTTATGAACGTCTTTTCGCTCGGAGAAAAGTCGTGCGAGCCAGGCACGACGTAAACGGGGACGGACGCCGTCGCGCATCTGCGCAGAATCAAGACGGAACGCGAAAGCACGTCGTAAGGGGGCATCGGGCTGTCGTAAAGGTCGCCGCTTATGACGATGAAGTCGACGCGCTCCGCAAGGCACACGCCCACCGCCTTCTCGAAAGCCTGCACGGAGAAATCGCGCATGTCAGGCGAGCCGCTCCACGAACCCAAGTGCGCATCGGAGAAATGGGCGAATTTCATGACGTTAAGACGCCGGGAAATTATTAGAAATCCACTGTTTAAAGACGCGCATAGAATTCCATGAAATTCTGCGTTTAAAGGGTTAAGAAGATTTCGGAAACTGTCATATTATGCCTCATTACAGTATCTGGGTTCCGAGGAAAGTTACGGGAAACGAGTTGCGTGGAGCTTTGTCCATCTTCGATGGTCAACAGGGGATTGAGTTTTGCGGTTACCAGACGGCGCACCTCATACCCGTTGGTGAGCATTATCGGGCACAGGGCTTGCTTGAGGCGCCGCCAGAAGACTCGGAGGAGGTAATCTTTGCCGTCCGGCGGGGTCTTTTGCATCCTCGTCGTGGCGCGCCTGGTAGAATAGGCGTCGTGCTTCCGGGCACGCGTGCGCAGAATGATATTATTGTCCACACAGACACGCCTGTCGGGGACGATTATTTACGAAAATTGCAGCAGGGGATGACAAGAGCGCTGAATGCTATGCCGGAGGAGAAAGATTTTTTCGCTCCCACGATTGAATTTTTGCGTCCTGTATATCTTTCGCATTTCGACCGTCATATAGAATCTTACTACTCCAACAATTTCGGCGGGCTAACATATCAGTTCAACGGGAACGTGGGGTATGACGGGAACGAATGGGCATCTATAGGTTGCATTGGTGCGTATGTCGCAAATATTTACTTATCAAACGGGAAAGGTTGGTATTTTCCTTTGAATAGAATATCAAGCATACGGCACGGCGGCAGGATAGTGTGGCACAACCGTGGCATATCCACTGCATGATTTTTCCGCCGTGTTTACCAGCTGTACTTGTTGCAATAGCTGACGGCTTTTATCAGCGTTGACATCTTCTCCTTGTTCGCCAGCGACAAAGCGAGAAGCTTCGCCTTCATTATTGCAGGCATCCTCGTCAACTCCACGCCGTTCACGAAGTTGCCTATGCTGTTGAGGTCGTCGTTGCTTAGCTCTTTGAAGTAATCCAGCGCCTTTCCGTAGATGCCCGAGACGACGGGATGCGCGCGCAACGTCTTTTCATATTCTTCCGGTTTCCCGCGCTTCAGGCAATCGACGAGCACTTCAGAAGCGAAGATGCAGC
>JACQIE010000087.1 GCA_016198645.1 Candidatus Aenigmatarchaeota archaeon
GCCACCACCCGTATACATGCTGCCGTTGAAATTACCAGAGCGTGTGAAAGGTGCCGTCGGAGAACTAGTTTATCGGATTTCCTTAGAGTACTACAGCCCGGAGTTCAACAGGCACCCAGAAGAAACTTTGAATAAGTTGAAAGAAAAGCGCCAGGATGAGAACCCTCTAGTCGCCGAAATTATGGGAAGAGTGTATGATTATTACAGTGGCGTTTACGAATTTGAAATCCCTGGAATAGGCAACTTGAAGAATATGCGGTAAAATAAACGGCGACCATCCACTAAACCCCGTAAAAATTAAACTCGACTTCAGTCAGCAATCGAGGGATGATGATATTTTAACCATTTAAAAGTGATAAAAAGCTTTATATAGATTTCCAATACTCGCTAAAGATGTTAAGGCGCGCACCTGCAAATTCCGACCAACCGGTTTATATATGGGCAGACGGGCATATACCTTCTTTAGAGGAATTGCATGCAATGGCAAAACAGCGGCACGGCTCAACATATGAAAAATGGTTGAAAGGAATAAATGCCGACCCGAAGTCCCAAGACGAGATGTTTTGTTCTCTCGTAGTGCCGAGACTTGGCGGCAATATACCAAGGCACAGTGAAGTTTTCTATGCGGATATGAGCGGCAATAATGAATACGCCGGCTCAAAAAAGTGGGCGTCGCATTCTGCCGCGCTAAAACGAGAACTCGCGGCAGACAAACGGCCGGATAGTTATAGAGGATTGATTTTTGTATACCCGCTGGAAGGAAGAGGGTTTGAATGTGAAAACCCCGCCCATTTCGATCCTAGGCTTCCAGAGGTATTGGGAAGTACATTCGGCGGTTTCGGTTTTTATGGCGACCACGATTATGTTTTATTGCGCGGCAATGTTAATCTGGAACCCGACCCTCCGGATATGGACGGAAAGAGCTATAGCACGGGCGCACTACGGCTTAATCCGCGGGACCTGCCAAGGCATACGCATATTGTTGACGGCGACAGGGTGGAGGACAGAGCAACAGAAGCGCTTTTAGCCGAATCAAATTTTTCGATAAAACCGGCGTCAGATTATGTGTCCGTATATGACTTTGGTAAAGCCGTGGAAGAAATCCTGTTATGTGCAGAATCCGGATATAGAAATCCTCATCACTGGGTATCGGAACAGTTGCAAGTTAAGGGACTGCTTCCTACAAGAATCGCGTTGGGCGGCGTCAGAACCAGATACTATAGCAAGTGACAGAAATATTCATACAAGATTCTGTCCTTGCTATAAGGAGATGACATTAGAAACTGTCTGAAAACTAATGTCATCGACTATAGTTGGAAAATTGCAAAGAAACGGGCTTAAAGGTTTCTATCACGTCCGTCATTTGCCAAACACGTAAAAATAATCACGGCGAACGTAAAAACTATTCGCGCTGAAATGCATTAGGCGCTGGTGCATAATAACTGTTCCTATTTAGTAGTAACCTATTTAACCTTTTTTGACACATTCAGAGCATGGTAACAGTCACGGCAGAGCAATTGGAAGCGTATAAAGGCCTTACTGCAGGGAGCATGAAGAAGGGCTTTGGCTCTGCCGTCTACGCTTATCGGAGAGGAATAGACGCAGAGGCGCGCGTTCAAGCGGAGCACGGCGTCAATCTTCCGTTTTATCTCGCGCAACAATATCACATCAACGGGAAAAGCATTACAGAGTTGTCGGAAGAGCTTGGATTGGGGAAAGTATATATCAAGGATCTGTTTGAGTATTTATCAATACCGAGACTGACACCCGAAGAGGCGCGGATGAGGGATGTTAGATTGCACAAAGGAGTGCATGGCATGGACCCGGTTACAGGAGAAAGTTATGCAAGTATAGGAAGGAGAACAACGGCCGGGTTGGGAACAGGAATATACGGGTTTACTCATGAAGAGCAACGGTACAACGCCAGCAAGGGAGGCAAAATGACTGCTAAGTTAGGGGCAGGAATCCACACGCGTTCTAAGGAAGAAATGCGCCGTGTCGGGCTGGAACAAGGAAAATTAGCCGTTGAACAAGGAAAAGGAATTTACGCTCTCAATGAAACCGAAAGGCATAACATCGCCGTAAAAGGAGGCATAGCATCTGTTAAATTACAAAGGGGAATTCATGCGTCAAGCGGGGAAGAACGGAGCGAAGCCGCGAGAAAGGGCGGAAAAAGAACGGCGACGTTATATGTGGGAGTCCACAGTATTGAAGCAAAAAAGAAGACATTGCGCACGCAGCACGGGTATAGAACGGACGTGCCTTATCATGCGAAGTCTGCGTGGGAGGCGAATATTTACAGGCTCCTTTCTTATTTGGGGTTTGAAATAGAGCATGACGTTCCCATAGCTCTTGACGTCGGGGAATCTGAAAGGTATCTGTTCCCGTCACCAGCCACGCGGTTTAATGTGGATTTCAAGGCTACGACCTCGGTAGGGGCGGAATATTGGTATGAAATAATCGCAGATTCCCGTGAAACTCCTCTCGGAACTGCCAAGGTGAGAATGTTTCAGGAGCAGAATCCCGATAAAAAACTTATCATCATCACCGCGCGAAAATATAGAGCGTTAGAAAGAGCTTTTTCAGCAGCTATTAAGAAAGATGGCAGATTCAGCGGATGGGAAACCATCGGTGACAATCTGAAAACAAATCCTGAGAAATACGCGCCGAAATCCGCATGAATCGGGGAATCGCCTTTCTCAACGCCATAACTACTCTTTCCTCTCCCGTTTAAGAATGCCAAGCGGCGCAGGCTTGCTTTCCGTGGCTAACGTTTTCGTTCCCTGCACGTAAGAGCCGCGCGCCGGCGGCAGGTTCAGCGGGCTGTTGACGCCGAGAGTCGGCACTATCTTGTAACTAAGCACGCGCTCTTCCCAGTTTTTCACGTCCTTCAGCGCCCATTTTATCTCCGTGCCGTACGCCGTCTTCTTGCTCTGAAACTTAAAGCCTTCGTGCTCGCGGACGCGGAATATCGGCGGCACGAAGTCGCGCACGTTCACGTCCGTCGTCGCGCCGGTCCAGTTCTTGACGTCCACGCCCACGGTAAATTCCGTCCCTTCCTGTATCACTTTTTTCTGGATGATGTATTTCCGCAAGTGCACAATCCGAAGCTTATAGAGTATGTACCACGCCGCGGCAATCAGCGCAACCAAAGTAAGTACGGCAGGAAGGAAATCTATCTTGTATTCTATTTCAGCAGATGCGCCCGCTCCCAGGTTATCCACGTTCCACACATACATGGCGCTTTTCTCCGAAGGCTCGGTGCCGGAGAAAAACATTCTTTCCACGTCTGAAACCGCCCGCTCAACCGAGTGGCTGCCTGCAACGTTGCCGCGGTTAACGACGGTTATCTTCTGCCCGTAGCCCGTAAGAAAAGCCACGGGTTCCACGCGCTCGTCCAGCACAGCTTTTTCTTCAACGTCAAACTCCTGCTCCGCTGAGGTCTGCAGGTCTTTTGCGCTGATGGATATGATTATCCTGTACGCGCCTTTCGGCATATTGTCCGGCACCGTGAAAGTGAGCCCGGCTTCATTGGTTTCCGTCGGGTCTATAAGCGGTATCTTCGTGCTCTCTATAGCTATCACGCCCTGCGGCCCGCGGAACGTCATGTTAACGCTCACGTCCTGAACCGAGGCACGCTTGAAATTCTTCACGTAGGCTTTCGCCGCTATCGTGCCCGTCGGATAAAACTGCCCGCTTACCGACGTCCGGTCTATGTCCACGAACTCGTCCTTGCTGACGAAAACGAAGATGGTTTCCGACGTCTCTTCACCGGAGCCGAGCGTCCTGGCGGTTATCGTGAATTTGTAATTGACGTTGGCTATCACTTCCCTGCCCGGAGACAGGAAAAGTGTCACGTTTTTTCTCTCTCCTTTTTCCAGCGCCACTGACTGAACGCTGAGTATCGTCCACGTCTTTTCGCCGCCCACACTTAGCAGAGTCGTCTCATTCGCAGTGCCGTTCAGCATTATGTTTATGGCCTCCGTAGCTCCCAGTGGAACACGATAAGACGTCTTTTCCAGTTCCATCGTCGCCGCAAAACCCGCATTAACGGCAAAAAGCAGGGCAAAAACCAGCCAAAAACGCATGCTCTAACTAGGCATAAAAATTATATAAAACCGATAAGCAGCGGATTTTTAAACCCGCATTTACTTATTTCTGTTATGCTCCCGAAAGAGTGGCTGGCAATCGGTTTCGCCGCAGCCGCGCTTCTTTACCTTTCAGGCGCGGCGCTGGCGGCGCTTCTCTGTGCCGTGAGTGTGGCAACAAGCATCTTAATCGGCGCGGCAAAGCTGCGAAGCGTAGGCATCGAGTTCGTCACGTTCTCTGCCG
This sequence comes from Candidatus Aenigmatarchaeota archaeon, assembly GCA_016198645.1. Taxonomy (GTDB): domain Archaea; phylum Aenigmatarchaeota; class Aenigmatarchaeia; order GW2011-AR5; family GW2011-AR5; genus JACQID01. Next base: position 4,333 of record JACQIE010000087.1, read on the forward strand.
TTGTGCTGGGCGTGACGTACGGAAGCGGAATCGGCGCATTGGCGGCACTGATTCTGATGACTTTGCACATGGTCATCGGCGGCTATACAGGCGCATACGTTCTGTGGGTGCTGCCCGTTTACGCAGGCGTCGGCTTCGCCGCCGGCACTGTGGGAGGCTCTCCGTTTTCTCTGGGAATTATGCTTTCAGTCTTTGCCAATTTGGCGAATATCGTGTTTACGTGGCTTTTCTCCCGCCAATACGCGGCAGGCTTCCTGCCTTTCGCGGTGAGCAACGTGATTTTTAATTTAGTTGTTTTCCGCCTGCTCGGCTCGTCCTTTCAGTCGTGATTCCTTTAAATCATGTGATTTTTGAGTAATAAATATGCAGAAAATTTTCATCGGCGCGGACCATAACGGATTTGCATTGAAGAAAAAAATAAAAGTGTGGCTCGATAAGAAGGGCTTGGCGCAAGAAGACATGGGCAATATTTTTTACGATGCGTCCGACGATTATCCGGATTACGCGCTGCGTGTTGCGCGCCGCGTCTCGAAAGATAAAGCGCGGGGGGTGCTGGTATGCGGCTCCAGCCACGGCATGGCGATAGCGGCAAACAAAATAAAGGGGATTCGGGCAGTGGCAGTGAATAACATGCAGGACGCGCGCAAAACAAGGGAAGACGACGACGCGAACGTGATATGCCTGTCGGGTTGGCAGTTGTCTTTTTCACAGGCCGTGAAAATATTAGGCGTCTGGCTTTCCACGCCGTTCAGCGGCGAAGCCCGCCATAAGAGAAGGCTTGCTAAAATAACGAGGATGGAGAAGCCATGGAACGCATTATTCCTTCGATAATAGCGTCGTCGCAGGAAGAGCTGGACGAACGAGCGCGTGCGTTGCGCGGCTGCTTCTTCCACTTGGACGTGATGGACGGCACGTTCGTGCCGAACAGGTCGCTGCTCTTTGACTTTTCATTCCGCGAAAAAAGCGAAGCGCACCTGATGGTGAAAAAGCCGTGTGAATGGATTGAAAAGAACGCGGGCAAAGTTGATATTATAATAATCCACGCCGAATCAGACGACGCCGGCAAAGCGATAAAAATGGTGAAGGCGGCGGGAAAGAAAGTCGGCATAGCGTTTAATCCCGGCACACCACCGGTGAAGGAATATACGAAGGGCATAGACAAAATCGTGGTGATGACAGTCCATCCCGGCGCATACGGCGCGCGCTTTCTACCGGAAATGCTGGATAAAATAAAGCAACTTAGAAAAATGTATCATGGCATTATTATAGAAGCCGACGGCGGCATTTCGCCGGAAACGCTGAAAACGTTGCGGAAAGCAGGAGCGGACACGTTTGTGGTCGGCTCTTATCTTCAGAACGACGCTAACCCCGCGAAGGCGAAAAAAGAGCTGGAAATGCTTGCGAAATAAATTTTATATGCGTGTGCGCCAGTTTAAGGGTTATGGATAACACAGGGATGAGGAGCATTGCAAACCTGCTTCGCCGCGATGTGCTGGCCATGACGTCAGCCGCAGGAAGCGGTCATCCGACTTCATGCATGTCGTGCGCCGAGATAATGAGCGTTCTTTTCTTCAGCGAGATGTCTTACGCGACGCACGACGAGCCGGACAATGACCGTTTTATTTTGAGCAAGGGCCATGCCGCTCCGATACTCTATGCCGCCCTTTACAGGGCGGGCGCCATAAAAGAAGAATTGAGCGGATTGCGCAGGCTACGGAGCGGTCTTGAAGGGCACCCTGTCCCTTCGTCGTTGCCGTGGGCAAAAGTGGCTACCGGTTCTCTTGGGCAGGGGCTCTCCGCCGGAGCCGGAATGGCGCTTGCGGCTAGGCTACAGGGAAGAAATTACAGAACCTACGTGCTTCTTGGCGACAGCGAGATGGCAGAAGGCTCAATTTACGAGGCGCTGCAGTTTTGTTCGTATTACAAGCTGAACAACATCTGCGCGGTAATAGACGTTAATCGTTTGGGCCAGCGCGGGCAGACAATGCAGGGGCATGACGTTGAAGCATACCGTAAAACCATAAGCGGTTTGGGATGGAAAACCATAGTGATAGACGGGCACGATGTTGAGCAATTATCAAACGCTTTCATTGAAGCGCGCGCTTCTCCCGCTCCTGTGGCAATAGTAGCCAAAACACTGAAAGGCAAGGGCGTTTCTTTCATTGAAAACAAGGATGGCTGGCACGGAAAAGCGCTGGACAACGAAAAGCTGGCGCTTGCCCTGAAAGAGCTACCCGATGTGGCTATGCCGCATTTCACTGCAAAAACTCCTGATAAAATATCCGTAACGCCACTGAAAACACAATCTATAACCCTTCCTTCTTACGCGCTCGGCGAACAAATCGCCACGCGCCATGCTTATGGAACGGCACTGGCTGCGCTCGCCAAAGCCGACCCGTCTGTCATCGCGCTGGACGCAGAAGTAAGCAATTCCACTTATGCTGAAGAGGTGAAAAAGTATTCGCCCCGCCAGTTCGTCGAGTGCTTTATTGCCGAGCAGAACATGGTTTCCGTGGCTCTCGGCCTTGCGTCGTGCGGATTCAAGCCGTTTGCATCCACTTTCGCGTCCTTCCTTTCGCGTGCCCATGACCAGATAAGGATGGCTGCACTGTCTTCGGCAAACATAACGTTCTGCGGCTCGCACTGCGGCGTTTCAATAGGCGAAGACGGAGCTTCCCAAATGGGACTGGAAGACATCGCGCTGTTTCGCGCCCTGCCGGGCAGCGTAGTTCTTTATCCTTCCGATGCCACGTCGTCAGCAAAGCTTACGGAGCTGGCTTACCGTTCGCCGGGAATAAAATACATACGGACGACGCGCGGAAAAACGCCCGTGCTTTACACGCCGAAAGCTGCGTTCAGAGTTGGCGACTTCTCCGTTCTTCGTGAGTCGAAGAAAGACAAAGTGATACTGGCAGGCGCCGGCATAACCGTGCACGAGGCGCTGAAAGCGCATGAAATGCTGAAAAAGAAAAAAATCGCTTCGGCTGTCGTGGATATTTATTCCATCAAGCCCTTCAATGCAAAAAAGTTTTCTTCCTTCGTGAAGAAGCACGGCTCGCGCGTCGTCATAGCCGAAGACCACCGGCCCGAAGGCGGGATTGGCGAGATGCTTCGCTCTGCGGTGCCCTGCTCCGTAGCAATCAAAGCTCTTGCCGTTAACGCGTTGCCTCATTCAGGAAAACCGGAAGAGCTGCTGGCAAAGTACGGCATAGACGCGAAGGCTATGGCGAAAGCGGCAATGAAATTTTATACGTTGAGAGTTTACACAAAGCCAGCCAAAAAGCAACGCTTATAAAAGAATCCTGCCTATTTAATTATTGGCGATGAAATGAAAATATTCCTTGACAGCGCGATTCTTTCGGAGATAGAGGAAAGCTATGCTTCCGGAATAGTGGACGGCGTGACCACCAATCCCTCGCTGATGAAAAAAGCAGTGGAAGAGCTCAAAAGGAGCGGGGAAAACGTGAGCCTTGAGAGTTATATAAAAAAAATACTCCTTGCCGCCAAGGGAACGCCCGTCAGCCTCGAAGTCACTTCTACGGAATACGGCGACATGGTAAAAGAAGGCAAAACGCTTTACAGGAAATTTAACGTCGTCGCTAAAAACGTGGTAATCAAAATACCGGTCAATTCGTCTCTTGAAAATCAAGGTAGCTTTGACGGGATAAAAGCGATTCGCGCATTGTCACGTGCTGGCATACCCGTCAACTGCACGCTGATATTCACGCCCGAACAGGCGCTGCTCGCCGCGAAGGCCGGCGCGAAGTTCGTAAGCCCGTTTGCCGGCAGGATAGACGACGCTCTACGGGAAGGGGAAAGCTTTGACAAGTCTGATTATTACCCTGCCATAGGAAAGGGAAAACACGACAATGGCGTGGTTTCCGGCGTCGACCTCGTTGCGCAGTGCGTGCGGATATTCAAAATGCACGGTATAAAGTCCCGCGTTTTAGCGGCTAGCATCCGCAACGCCCGGCAGCTTCGCGAGATGGCACTGGCAGGAGCGGACATAGCCACCGTGCCCTTTTACGTGCTGAAAGACGCGATAAAGCACGCAAAAACCGCGGAAGGCATGCGCAAATTTACCGAAGACATAGTTCCGGAATATGCGGTTTTCGGTGGAAAGAAATGAAGGACTTGAAGTTTTCATTTGACGATTCTCGTGTGGACGTGAAGCCTTTTTCCGCGTTGTCGGAAGAGGCGCGCCGCCTCGGAGACGCGCAGAAGCGCGGCTATGACGAGGAAAGATGTTTTCTCAATCTTGCGGAAGACGGTGATTTAAGAGGAGCAGCCGTGAAACTGGCAAAAGAAAAACGTGCGCCCTGCCTTGTGGTAGTCGGCATCGGCGGGAGCAATCTCGGCACGATGGCGGTGCAGGAAGCGGTAAAGGGCGATGCCACGGTTTTTTACGCGGACGCCGCGGACCCGGACTCGGTTAACAGGCTGTTGAAAAAAACGGCGCCTTTCTTCAGGCGGGGCGATGCCGTGCTGAATTGCGTCACAAAGTCCGGTGCCACGACGGAGACGCTTGTGAATTTTGAAACCGTTCTTTCCGCGTTCCGCGCCGGCAGGGCGTGGAAAGAGCGCGTCGTTGTCACGACCGACAGGGATTCGCCTCTGTGGGCACGCGCCGCAATCGAAGGATTCTCGCTGCTGGAAATACCGAAACGCATAGCCGGGCGGTATTCCGTCCTGTCGCCGGCGGGCATATTCCCGCTGGCTTTCATGGGCGTTGACGTGCATGCACTGGCCAAAGGGGCGGCAGATGCGACAAAGAATTTTTTAAATGACAGGAACAGCCCGCCGGCCGTGTCGGCATCCGTGGGTTTTCGCCACATGAAAGAAGGCAAGAACGTACACGACACTTTCCTGTTCTCACCTGACCTTGAGTCCGTGGGCATGTGGGGGCGCCAGCTTACTGCCGAGAGCCTGGGTAAAGAATTTGACATTTCCGGCCGTTTAGTCAACGCAGGCATAACGCCTACGGTCTCCCTCGTTCAGGACCTTCATTCTATGGTCCAGCTGTATCTTGCCGGACCGCGCGACCGTTTCACTTCCTTCGTTCATGCAGGGTCATCTTCTGATTTGATTATTCCCCCTTCCGCCCCGCCGTGGCTTGCCGGGCAAAGCTACTCCCGCCTCACGGATGCCCTTTATGGCGGTACGAAAGAAGCTTTCCGCAAGGCGCGCCGCCCGTTCATGGAAATATTGCTCCCCGATAAAACCGAGCGTTCTGTTGGTCAGTATCTTCACTTCAAGATGCTTGAAACGGTTTATCTCGCGCGGCTTCTGAACGTGAATCCTTTTGACCAGCCTGCCGTCGAATCGTACAAGTCCGAAGCGCGCAGAATTTTAGGTGAAAGAAAATGACAAGGATGGTTAACATAACCGATAATATGGCATCGACTTTTTGCCACAGCAAAAAGGGGATAATGACATTGCTCGTCTGTATCGACCGCGACGGCACCATAAACAGTGACGACAAGTATTATCTTGGCAGCGCGGACGGCTGGGAGCGAAAAATAAGAATACTGCCCGGTGTCGTTGAGGGGTTACGGAAGCTGAAGAAAGCCGGCGCTCTCATTTACATTATAAGCAATCAGTCCGGCGTCGCAATGAAAAGCCTCCCTCTGCTGACGGAAAAGCGCGCCCGCGAAGTGTGCGAATTTATGATGAAGATTCTGGAAGAAAGAGGCGCGAAAATAGACGGATATAAAATTTGTATTCATGTAAGCAAAGATTATGCCGATAAGCACAGTGAAATAGAATTTGACGCGGCGCTGGTGAAGGCATGTGATTGCAGGAAACCTGCCACAGGAATGATAAGGGAAATACTGAAGGAGCGGAAGATAGGCAACGCCCGCATTTACGTCATCGGCGACCGCGTCTCGGACGTGGAAGCGGCGCTGAACGCCCATGGAACCGGAATACTCATACCGTCTGAAGGCGTGCCCGGCGAAGATGAAAAAGTGAAGGCACTGGAAAACAGGAGCGCCCTCGTCATGAAAAGCATGGAAGAGGCGGCGGACTTCATATTGAAAGAACAGTAAGAGGCTTCCTTCAGGGAAACAATTCTTTAAGAGTTGCAACGGTGGCGACGCGGACTTTTTGAGACTGTTTCAGGGCTTCATATGCGCCGCGCGGGGCTATAAGAACAGCCTTCGTGTCATCAATGCCAAACCGGTCGCCATTTGGAAAGGTTCCTATGTAATGAACCCCTTTATCCGTATACTTTTCCAGAGTTTCCAGATAATGGACATGGTTCGGGCCGGATGAAGAATGTCTTCCTGCCCCCTGGACAGGCTGCCCAAGAGAGCCGTATCTAGTCATGTTGCCATATCCTGACGAGCTTCTTCCCTTCGGCATTAAACAATATTCACCGTCATGTTTTTAAGCAGCTTTAGTATATATACCGCCCTCCCAAAATATGATAATGCCGCTGAAAAAGGAGCTTTCTCTGTGGACGGCGACGCTTTACGGCGTCGGCATAATTCTCGGCGCGGGGATATACGTTCTCATCGGCCAGGGTGCCGCCATAGCCGGCGATGCGCTGTGGATGTCCTTCGTTGTCGCCGCGCTTATTGCATTTTTCACCGGCATGAGCTATGCGGAGCTCGCGGGAATGTTTCCCAAGGC
>JACQIE010000091.1 GCA_016198645.1 Candidatus Aenigmatarchaeota archaeon
CTCCGAGTTGTCGTCCAGTATTATGGCCGAGCCCTTCAGCTTCGGCAATTCATTTATGTATTTGGCTATATCAAAAAGAACGTAGGTTTGCATTATCGATTTCAGCGAATCCACGTCGTTCTCGGCGGTGAGGCGATGGGACAATACGACATCGCATTGCGACAGCGCGTCAGGATGCAGCTTCATCGGGCGTTGCGTCGCAAGAACCAGCGAGATGCCAGGCTGCCTTCCTTCCTTGACTATCTTGCCGAGTATGTCCGAAGACGGGCTGCCGCCTTCCGCCGGCAGGAAATTATGCGCCTCGTCTATGAGAATCCACGGCAGCGGCACGCGCGCTCCCTCGGAAAATTCCATTTCCCCTATCTCCTCGCGCCTGCGCGCTGCCGTCCTTTCCGCGAATATCTTTCTCGCGATGACCGCAACGAGCAGCGAGCGCACGTTCTGCGACGTGAGGCTAAAGTCAAGCACCGACAGCTTTCCGGGCACAAGCAACGGCGGCATGCCCGCGTTGCCGAAAATGCCCCACGCCTTGGCGCTCTCCAGCATGCCTCTTAGTACATTTTTCTCCTCTCCAAATCCGCTTTCTTCCGGTAGCGCCCTTATGGCGCCGTCTATATCAAACGCGCCGCTCATTTTTCCCATGACCGACTGAAGCAGCGAGCCCAGAGAAGAAACAGGGGAAAGGTTGAAAGTTGCCAGCCAGTCCTCCTGCGTTAGCTCCTGCGGCGCAAGCGAGAACACGCCGTCATATTCCACGCCTGCGGCTGAAAAGGCTTTTGCCTGCGCTTCCGGGACGTATACGAAAGCAGGAAATCCCCGGACAGTCTCGCCCCATTCGTGAAGCAGCGTCGCCTCCTTTTCATTCGGCGTCTTCATCGTCCAGAATATTCCCTGTGTGTCAATTATCACAGTGCAGACGCGTTCCTTTATTTCCGTGGGGGCATTCTGCAGGCCTTCTGCGATGATTCCCATGGTATACGACTTGCCTTCGCCTCTCTTGCCGCAAATCGTTATCACGTGCGGCTTCACCACGTCAAGCATAACCGGCGTCGTGAGATGTGTATCATCCCCTTCGCCCACAAGGCTTTTGCCTATGGTCACGGCTCCTCTTGCGCCGTAGATTTCCTTGTCCTTGGCGTCTCTGCCGATTATCGTTTCCATATGCCCGAAAAATATTGTCTCCGTTATTATTTATCGCTCTCCGTGCATTGCACGGAGAGAGTTATAGCACGACAGTAGCTGCCAGAATAAGCAGGAAACAGGCGCCCCAGAATTTCGCATCCCACGCGAAAACTTTGCTGCCGTCCAGCGGCGGGAACGGTATCATATTGAACATCGCAAGCTGAAGATTCACGCCCGTTCCGATTGCCGCGACGTCGCCCAGATATCCGCCCAACAAAAAGAATGCAAGAGCAATAAGAACGTTGGAAACCGGTCCTGCCACGGATATGACGCCGTTCTCGGTCCTGCTTATATTTTTGGTTCGTCCCCATATGTCAGCCCGCGGCTGTATATAGACTGCGCCCGGCGCCGCGAATATCACGCCGAAAAGAGAGAGCGCAAGCGCTACCGTTATTCCGGTATTCCACATCCTGTACTCCGCATATGCTCCGTAAGCGCGGGCAATGAACCGGTGGCAAAGCTCATGCAGCACGAAACCGGAGGACACCGAGACGAAAAACAGCCCTATTGCGTAAAAAGAAAGCCCCGATATGCCTGAAAGGCCGCCGCTGTCCGCAAGAGCAAACGCCACTGCCAAAGCAGTAGCCGAAACCATTATGCCCTGCGCTTCTTTGCGTTCCACTGAATCACCATGATGGAGGCGCGCCCTCGGTAGAGAACACACAGGCAACGGGATTGTTCTCCGCGGTTGCTCGGCCCGGCAAACCCGCGAGCACCCCGTGCACGGTTTACGGTTGCTGCCTTCCGGCCCTGGCCGGTTCGCCGTGCAGGAATCCCGCAGGACCGGGCGTCTTCGCTCCTGCGAAGGGTCCGCTGTCTGCGTGCCGCCGTCCTCGGGCTTCGGCCCCGGCTGAAGCGGTTTGCCGTTTATGAACCGCGCTTGCTTTCTGTGCGTCGGTTTGTCATAGGTGCCCGCTAACCACCCGGCCTAGCCTCCAAGAATTATTCCGGAGTAACGTACTTAAAAGAGAATGCAAAGGCTGCTCGCCGCCCGCCGCATCATGATGAAAAGTGGAACTATCACGCAATCGTTGCGAGAAACGTTGTAAAAAGATGCTGCACGATTCTGGTTCGTTTTCAGTTTTACTCACTTACGAGCACACCGGCGTTTCCCCTGCCGTCCCATATTCACCGGAAACGCCGCATCTCGTTGAGATGAAAGCGCGGCTGAAGTTTGCGCATGCGGTTATCACGTTCGTCAGATTGAGGCTTATGCTTGTCTGGGAGCCGCGCGTTAAAGTAACCGGCAGTTGCGTCAGGTTTGTGGTCGTCTGCCCGCGCGTGTTTGTTATTAACGCGCCGCTTATCGCGTCATCGTCAAAGCCCGAGTTCCTCACCACTATCCGTCCGACGGAGTTGGCCGTATCAAGATATACCTTGTCTATCACCACTGCCGCGGTATTGCATTCCATCGTCTTGTTACTGATACTATTGCCGGTGGACGACTGGAGATTAACCATCCAGTTCAGCGCCAGCGTCGAAGCGACCAGCACTATCCCTACGAGCAGAACAGCTGCTACCAGCGTTGAAACCCCTTTCATCAGCAACCCTCCGCTATCGTCGTCTCGTCCGTGAGGCAGTTCGTAGTTATCACCGACTTGCTGTAGTTGGCGCACGCAGGCAGCGCGCTTGTCAGGTTAAAGGTTATAAGCGCCCGCTGGCCCCGCGACATGTCCAGCGGCAACTGCGACGCGTTGGCAAGCGCCATGTTCACTCCCTTTTTGTTCAGTATGCTTGCGCTCACTACTTGCGCATCGCCCTTGGCAAGAACGTACATCCTGCTCACGTTATTTTGAAAGTCCAGATAAACGTTTTCTATGGTAACGACGTTGCATTCCGTGACGGATGACGACTTGTTGGAAAGCGTCTGCGTGTCTTTACGCACAAGCGTGAGCGCCCACGGGCTCAAAACCGTGGCAAGCGTAAACGTTATCGCCAAGAGTAGCACGGAAGCTATAAGCGGCGATATTCCCTTCATAAGCGATATTTTGTGCCGATTCTATATAAATAAGTCTGACGCCACTGTCTCTTGCGTCTTTTTCAGCGGCAGTTAACAGCCCTTCGGCACGCCGTCAAATCGCACCGAATCGCAGGCGCTTCCTACTATAGCAAAAGAAAAGTTGGCGCAGGCGGGTATTGACGAGGACGTGTCAAAGTTGAAGTAAGCATAGCCGCCTCTTGTGACGTTAACGGGAAACTCCGTGAGGTTCGTCGACGGCGTTCCCGTGTTTGAGTAAATGGCAGCCGAGCGCACCTGCTCGTTCGTGTAGCCGGAATTGCGCACGGTCATCCTTGCGCGGCTGTTCGCATTGTCCAGATAGACATCTTCCACGCTCAGCGACGCGGCGTTGCACCGCACGGACTCGTCCGTCCTATTCTCCACGGTCTTTGTCGTCGAGCCTATGATGGTGGAGAACCACCCGGCGAATATCGGCACGACCGTAACGGCTATGGCTATCATGAAGACCGCTGCAAGGATTGGCGAGATTCCCTTGCTTC
>JACQIE010000085.1 GCA_016198645.1 Candidatus Aenigmatarchaeota archaeon
CCATGGCATTGCTGTGAGTAGTTTACGGAACCTATTTTTTCATATGAACGCCTATCACGTCTAATTCCGTGCAGCGGCACGGCACGCCAAGCAACTCGGAAACGGACGGTTTCGTTCTTCCGTCATCTCCGGAGATAAGCTCTTTTATGTAAAGCCCGCTTTCTCCGCGCACGATAAGCTCAAACGTTCTTGAGTTTATGAAGCGTGTTTTCACGCTTTTGACTGCTCTTCGCCTCAGCAAGTCGGCCCGCCTGTGCAGGACGCGCTTCGGCGTTTTTTGAGATATGGCGGAGAGCACGGAAAGTTTTTTCAGTGCCGCGCGCTTTATCGGCTTATCGCACTTTACTTTTGCGCGGTAAGTTTTGTCAAGCCTCATCTCCTTGATTGCACGGACTTCGGCTATATCCGAGAAACGAAGGTTTCTCACCCGCACTTCTTTTCCTATTCTTTTCGCCAGCTTGTTTACGTCGATGTTCCGTTTCTTTGCGTCCAGCAGCTCAAGAACGAACGGGCGCCACGCGAGGCAGCGCGCGTCTATATCTTCGCGCCCTGCGCCGTGCAGCTTATGCGCTTTGCTGCGCGTCGCAGCCATGTAAGGCTTGGCGATTATCTGCTCAACGGACGTTTTGTATTTTCCGGAGGGCCATTTAGTCTGCGGGATGCCGCGTTTCAGCTTTTGATATTCACCGTAGATAAAAACGGGCGCTATTGACACGCTAACGCGGCCCGACTCCATGTCTATGAGGAAAATCACGTCGCCTTTCGGCGAGAATTTCTTGCCCGACAACTTTTCTATCAGCTTTCCCGTTTCGCGGTTTATCTCGCCCTTTATCGGCTCGCAGAAGTCTATACCCGTGCTTTCCCAGAGTGCCTCTTCGCTGTATAGAACCTGTGACGAGGGGCGCGTGCCCACCAAGAACGTGGAATATTCTATACGCTTCGCTTTCGTGACGGCGGCTTTCGCGTAACTTCCAAGACGGGCAAAAACGCCCCTGCAGATTGAGCACTCTTTCGCTTCGCGTGCCTTCACGTTTCTTAGCCCGCACGGAGCAAAGTTCGACGCATCCAGCTCGTTCAGCGACGAAGAAGCGTCCACTTCCATGGCCATGGCGTTCCTTATGGTCTTCCCCCGCTCTTCGTTGGTATAACCGCTTAACAAACGCGAAAACTGGCGGCCGAGGCAATTATCGCAGACAGGCTGCTTCAGTATCTTCCGAGCTTTTTCCATTACATCCATGCGAATCACTCAAATTTTCCGTGCCACCGTTATGAAGCCGGTGTGCGCCAGTTGGGTATGAAAAGGATGTGTAAAGCCGGCTTTGGATTTCCAGAAGCGGCGCGTGTTCTCTACGGTTGCGCATTCCATTTTTAGTTTATCCAGCTCTTTAATACAGCGGAGCTGCTGCTCAATGTGCGGGCTATAGACGGCAAGCCATCCGCCTTCCTTCAGGGCGCGATGGCATGGTTTTATCATTTTCTCGGCGCCTATCATGTCGAGCGTAATCAGGTCAAGCTTCTTTTCGCTGAAGCCGCGGAGCACGTCCTTGTTTTTCACCACGATATTACCCAAACCGAAAAGCTTTGCATTGCTCTTTATTTTTTCAGCCGACTCTTTCGTTCTTTCATACGCCGTGACGGTGCCCGGTTTCACGATGTTCGCAATAAAGAGCGAAAGAAATCCCGAACCGCCGCCTGCGTCCAAACAATTCCAACCCGACTCGGCGCCGGTGAGCGCGACGATTTGCGCGGCGTCCTTTGGCGTCACGACTTGCGGTCCGCGCTTCGCCTTCTTCAGCAAGTCAACGAACGACGGCTTCAGCGCGACGAACGAATCGCCTGTGGACGACTTCACCGCCTGCCCGTATTTTTTTATTTTCGCCAGGTCTATCCGCCCGAAGTCCGTATTCACGCTCTTCGCGGAGGTGTTGACGAGCACGCGCCGTTTTCCGACGAGAAAAACCATCATAAGGAAAAATGCGCGGGAGGGTATATAAAACGATTTTTTATAGATTGGCATGAAATAATATTATGAGGTTCGAGGCCACAGAAACGAAGCGTGCCGCCCAGCGCAGAGACAATGCTCTTCTTGAAATCAATAGATTTCTTCGAACGTACGATCCGGACAATCATGAAAGCAGAACAGGACTGGAAATTCGTGTAGTGGAATATATGGTTGCCAGCAGAGAGTTGAGAGACGAACAAGTCAAGCCTGGACCGCATGAATACAGGCGATAAGTAAAGTCGAAATTACATCTGACAAAATCGCGTGCAAAGTCTTTTCCTCAGTGACATACCCCTTTCATATGCCTGTTTATCTTAGGCTTTACAACCCGTACACCGAAAGCCACCGAATACGAGAGACAAAGGCGGTTAGTGTGGCATTCTTTAACTGAACGACGATAAGTAAAGCCGAAGACGACCCCGTGTCGCCAAAAAACCGAATCATGCGCTACAAGTCCTTTCCTTACTAAACGCTCGTCACGAACTGTATGACAGCTTCACTGTCCAGTTTCTTTGCGTCATTAGTGGCGGGTAGTTTACTTCCCGAAACGTCTTTGCCGCTGCTCAAACTCACGGAGAAACCCCTTAAAGTCTTCTTTCGTCAGTTCGGGCCACTTCTTGTCCGTAAAGATAAGCTCGGAGTAGGCGGACTGAAATGGCAGAAAGTTGCTGAGCCGCTTCTCGCCGCCGGAGCGGATTATCATGTCAGGATAGGGTGAGCCGTTGGTGTAGAGATGCTCTTTTATTAACGCCTCGTCGAGCTGCGCCGGCGACAGAATGCCCTTCATGCACTTTGCGGCTATCTCTTTCGTTGCGTCGACTATCTCCTGCTGCCCGCCGTAGGCGACCGCCAGATTCAACGTGTGCTGCGAATATCCGGACGTGGCTCTTTCTACGTCTGACATAAGGCGCTGCACGTCGTCCGGCAGCACGGCGCGGCGGCCGATGAACCGTATCCGTATTCCGTAGCGGTGCGACGGGTGGGTTTTCTCTTTCAGTATGGAGTTCATCTCGTCCTTAAGGCACTTCAATATAAACGCCAGCTCGCGCTTCGGGCGGGTCTTTAGATTTTCCAGCGAAAGTGTATAAGCCGTGAGATACTTTATGCCGCTCTGGCACGCCCACTCAAGAAATTCGCGGCTTTTCTGAAGCCCGTAAAAATGGCCTTCCCACGGCTTTTTCATGAGCTGCTTCGCGAAGCGCCTGTTGCCGTCCAGTATCACGCCGACGTGTTTCGGAATCATTCCAGCACCTAATCGCATTTCTCTTAGTAAATAAATCGCGGAATATATATAAACGCATCGCGAAAGGTTATGTTAATGGACATTCTTTTTTCCCTTGCTACAGCAGGCTCGGCTATAGCCGGACTGTGGGACCTGAAAACGACGGA
>JACQIE010000086.1 GCA_016198645.1 Candidatus Aenigmatarchaeota archaeon
CAGTATGCCACGGTCGCCGGTTTCGCGATAGTCCCTAACGGCTCGGCGACAATAAACGAGAGGGAAACCACGTATTTCCCGTCGTCCGGCAAGCTGAAGATAGCACTCGCCTCCAACGGCGCGGGCGGAATAACGGTCATGATTCCTGGCGGCGCGGTGCCGTTTCTTGTCGTGTCACAAAAGAACGTGAAATGGAGCTTCGGGGACGGAAAACTTTACATAGAAGCGACGGAACCGCCTATGGGAGCCGTGACGCAGGTATATTTCAGGACGAAACGCATAGCTCCGCTTGCCGGTATAGTCAAAGACACAGAGAAGCTGGAAACGATTGGATACGAAAATTCCAAGGCGCTTTCCGTTGTCATGGAAGCGCAGGAAGAGCTTGAAAACGTGAAAGCTGAAGAAAGCAATGCCAGGGCGAACGTCACGGAGCGTAACCTCATTCTCATAGAAGCCAAGAAAAACGTTAACGCGCTCCAGCGCGATATCACGGGCAAGGCAGGCAAGATAGCGGCGCTGAACGAGAGAACGAAAGGCATGTCCTCCCTTGACTACTGGGGCTTCGCTTTCCTAACGGCGCTGTCCGGCGCCGCAATATACGTTTCAGCGAGGAAGGGCGCGAAATGAAATTCATTATTGTTCTGCTGCTGGTTGCAAGCGTTGCATACGCACACGATGGCGAGATAAACGGCTCAATAATGACAAGGGAAGGAATATACAGGATAATAAACACAATAACGCCGGCTTCCGGAGGAAACGTGCTGTATATAGTGGAAGACGTTGCCGCCCTGGAAAATGCAGAGAAGGCGTCGGAAAATCTAGCGTCACTTCTCATGTCGGCGAAAGAAGAAACGCTTCTGCTGAAGGAGAGCATGAAGCTACTGGATACCGCGAAGGGGCAAATCGCGGAAGCGATGGCCGGTTTCGAGCTGCGCCAAAGCTTGCTGGAAGAGATGAAGCAGGCGAAGTCTGAGGAACTGAAACATGCCCAGGCGCAGGCAAACAAGATTCTTCTACCGCCGTGGATGTTCTATGCTTTGCTGCTCGCATTCGCCCTGATGATGGCTACTCCGCTGTGGAGGAAGCTTATATATTCTTCCGGCAAAGAAAAGAAAAACGCTTCAAGCACCCCTGTTGATGACGATGCCAAATTCTCTGGAAACTCTGAAGTATCTGAACGCCATAGCGCCCCTTGAATTTCCTTCACACGGAGCGCGTGACGACGTAGGCGTCGGATTCTATCCGTTCTCCCGCGAAATGAAAGCTCTTTTCAGGCAGATAACCACATATCTTGCAAAGGGGGCGATTGTGAAACAGGAATACCTTGCCGAACCTGTGCTAGACGACGACTCTGTGGACCACATGCTCGACCTGCAGGACATGCTTCGCCGCCAAAACAGGATGACCGTGAGGCAGGCGATGAGGCAGTTCAGAGGATATACCGTGGACTATCCGTTACGATGACGCGACGGAAAGCGAAACCGTCAAAAACTGAACCGGAATGGCAAAGGACTTACGAACCCTTTACAACCCGCATATTGAAAACCACCGAAGCAATTGGACGCACAGCTGTGCGTCACGGAAGAGAGGCAAGGGCGGGTTAACGTGCACTAACTAAACTGTAAACAAGTAAAGATTGAAACAAACCCGCCCGTCAAAAATCACCGACGAGGAGTTCTTTCCTTACTAACCCCGCCACTACTGGCGTTTACGAATTCGTAAACCCATGGCGGAATCATACTGCCGACGCCCTTAAAGACCGGAATTTGCTCTATAAATTCCGTTTTAAATCTTCACTCCAATTATTTCCATGCTTGACAAGCTCAAGGAAAGCATAGAGAAGCTCTCGCGTCTCGGTATAGTTGACCGCGAGCACGTTGAAGAGCTGGTCCGCGACGTGCAGCGGACGATGCTGGCGGCGGACGTAGATGTAACACTCGTGATGCGTTTAAGCGACGCCATACGCGAAAAAGCGATGACGAAGCTCCCTGACGGGCTGTCAAGAAAAGAGCACGTAATAAAGATAGTCTATGACGAGCTGACGGACATACTGGGCGGGGACAAAGCCAACGTCAGCGTAAAGCCGAAACGCATACTGTTATCCGGGCTTTATGGAACGGGAAAGACCACCACTGCGGCAAAGCTTGCGAGGTTTTACCAGAAGAAAGGACTGAAAACGACGCTCGTCGCATGCGACACTTTCAGGCCGGCCGCTTACGAGCAGCTGGAGCAGCTGGCGCAGCGCATAGATGCGCAATTTTACGGCGAGAAGAACGAAAAGAACGCCGCGCGGATAGCGAAGAACGCGCTGAAGACGAGCGCGGACGTGCTTATTTTCGACACTTCAGGAAGGAATGCGTTAGATGCCGCGCTCACAGAGGAAATAAAATCCGTCAGCGCCGCGGTTTCGCCGGACGAACGCATCTTAGTCATACCGGCAGACATCGGTCAGGCGGCGCGCGAACAGGCGAAAGCATTCCACGATGCGCTCGGCATAACGGACGTAATTGTAACGAAAATGGACTCCACTGCGAAAGGCGGAGGCGCGCTGACCGCGTGCAAAGAGACGGGAGCGAAAGTTATTTTTATAACGACGGGCGAAAACGTTGAAAATCTCGAACAGTATGACCCGAAAAAATTCGTTGCGCGAATTGTAGGCTTTCCGGACATGGAAACGCTTTTGGAAAAAGCGAAGGAAAGCATGGACGAGAAGAAAGCGGAAAAAGTCATGAGCGGCTCGTTCACAATCGACGAGTTTTATTCGCAGTTTGAGTCCATGAAAAAGATGGGTTCCTTCTCGCAGATACTGGACATGATGGGGCTTGGAAGGTTTAAAGGCAAAATCGGCGACATGGACGCGCAGGAAGGCAGGATAAAGAAATGGAAGCACATGATTGACTCGATGACGCGCAAAGAAAAAGCGGACGCGGAAATACTGAATCCTTCGCGGGTGAAGCGCATCGCGCTCGGCTCAGGGACGGCGGAAAGCGAAGTGCGCGAACTTCTGGCAAACTACACCAAGTCGAAGAAGCTTATGAAGAGCCTGTCGCCGGCGAAGCTCAAGAGAAGCGGGATGTTAAGACGGCTGGGGATGTGATTTCTATCGCCATTTTTGCGCTTTATTTTCGTTATTTGCATGAAATTCAGATTACAACTGTTAAAACGTATGCGGCAGTAATATACGTATGAAAGGCGCAAAAAGACTCTTGCAGGGCGTTCTGTATACAGGCGCAGCGGGCATGATGGCAACGGCGTGCGATAGCGACGCGGCGCCAACGCCGCTTGCGGACGTGCAAGAGACGGCACGGCCTGGAATGCACGAGCTGGTCGAAAACGGCGGCTTTTCCGAAGGTCTGAATCACTGGACAGAATACTATAGCGGACATACTGCCGGTCAGGACCCCATTTTTGAAAACGGCGACATCGGGCTGGACGTGCGAACGGTAAACATAACGCTGGATGTGGTAGATGATTATACTATGTCAACATCGCCTGTGCTGGAAGTAGGAACGGAGTTGGATGGGCCGTCATTGGGAAGGTCGTCCGGCGTGAAACAGCGCATAGAGGCGGACGTTTCGAAATACGGCACCCTTGTCCTTTCATTTAACGTCAGGCCGATGCATGCAAACATCCCGCTGGCGGGAGGCGAAGGAATAGAGAATGCGGGCGTCACGCTTTATGGCTCGTCCAACGGGAAGCCGTGGAGCCGCGATGTAGGCGTCGTTTATGAGGATACAGAGAGGGACGACCAGATAACGTTCTATATGGACCGCTGGGGCCCTGACGCATTGCGCAATAAATCGCAGAGCACCGTAGTGCCGAGAAACGAGTGGTATAGTGTCAGGGTAGACCTGAAGGACCTGCCGGATGCTCCAGAATATATAGAAGAAATACGGGTCCGCGGCAAGGGATGGGATTATCGTTTCAAAATAGACAACGTATCTCTGGCGGCATGGGAACAAAAACTGAACTTACCTGACCTTTAGTGCAACGCCCGACGGGCTTCTTTATCGTTTTATAATAGCGCCTGAAGTTCCGGGCGCAATAAACCATCTTGGGCTGCGTACGGAAGTTATTCGGCTCGGATATTCCTGCGAAAGACGGTAAACAGACGGAGCCACATGCCCAAAATCTTTATATTCTGCCTGCTGCAAATAGATTAAATGAAGCCAAATAAACTGAATCCGAAAGTGGTTTCGTTCTCTTTAGTCGCCGTTACCATGGCGCTTTCACTCGCGTGCGCGGTTTTGCTCGCGCTCGCTCCCAAGGCGGCGCTTGGATTCTTCGGGAGCATTTTCCACGGTATTGACCTGACAAAAATAGCGGCTCCTGTTACTGCATCAGGCGTGCTGACAAGCATCGTTGCAACCGGCATCGTGGCATTCGTGTCCGGATGGCTCTTCGCAACGGCATACAATTATTTCCTAAGAAAAGCAAAGTAATTGGCAAAAAATGCAAATAAAGCCTGAAACAAACCCGCCCGTCAAAAATCGAACTGTGCGTGGCAGTCCTTTTTTCTCTTTGCAACCCGCATACCGAAAGCCGCCGAATACGAGAGACAAAGGCGAGTTGGTGTTTCATTCCCTTACTAAACTACAGTAAGTAAAGCCGAAAAGACCCCCATACCGTCAAAAGTTGAACCATGCAAGAGAGTCCTTTCCTTCTCTTTACTAACGCCCGTCACCACTCCAAACGATTATAGAGCATCGTGCGTCTGGCACCGCGATGCAACAGGTAAATGCGGAGCTTTCATTGCGCGAATTGTAAACAAGTCACTCAGTCACTGCTTTTTTCAATTCCTGCTCCTGAAGCTTGTAGAATTTTCCGTTCTCGTCCACTCCTATCTCCGTGCTTTTCAGGGTGGTCTTCTCCTGTCCAGCACGTAAAGAAGCAACAGCGAGTTTTATCGCGTCAAACTTTGACAGGCCGTCTTTGAAATTGTTTATCAAGTATTCTTTTGCTTCCTTTGTTCCTCTGCCCAGCGCATGAGCTTTCCATTGCCGCATCGTGCCGGACGGGTCGACTTCGTACAGCTTTCCTTCGCCTGCAAACAGGAGCCCCGCGCCATATGGTCTTATTCCTCCCATCTGGGTGAAGCGCTGGACGCGGTCGGATATTTCCTTGACCAGCGTGTTTGTCTCTATGCGCGAGTCGTAAGTTATGCGGTTTACCTGCGCCCCCACTCTTGCTACGTCTACAAGAACGCGGCAGTCCGCCAGTATTCCGCACGTCGCCGCGCCTATGTGCTCGTCTATCTTGGCTATCTTTTCCACCCTGTCCGGAATCATGAGATTCTGCAGAACGCGCGTGGCGGCAAGCACGACGCCTCCGGCGAAAGCCACGCCTACAACGGTAGACGCTTTATCTACTGCTTTACGTGCATACTCGACCTGATACATCCTGCCTTCGGGCGAGAAAACCACGATAGCGCGGTCGTATCCCATCTGCTGCATCGGTGCCTGGAATTCCATAAAAATCACTGTAGTTAATTTACATCTGTGACCAGAAGCTTAAATATTAAATTCCGCTTATAAGATAATGAAATTCATTGAAATCATGGCGACACGGCAGGTGCTGGACGGGTATAAGAGCGGCAGGCGCGATTTTTCTTCCGTGAAAGTCCAGATGGGCGACTTCACGGATAAGGATTTGCGTGGCATTATCTTCCGGAACGCGGACGTCAGCCACGCTTACTTCCAGCGCGCAAATTTGGAAGGTTCTGACTTCTCCGGCGCGAACGCGGAATGGGGCGACTTTTCGCGGGCAGCCGTGAAGAATGCTTCTTTCGCCGGGGCAAAGATGGGATATTCCCTTTTCAATGACGTCAATTTTGAGAATGCAGACCTGAGCAAAGCGGACATGCAGTCCAGCATCCTTTTCAATGCCGACATATCGCGCGCGATTGTGACAGGAACGAACTTCTATAATTGCGCATTCGCCCCTTCAGACCTTACTGCGGAAGGCATCGGCATAGCAAGAAAAAGGTTTATTGAGTCAGGCGGGAGCCTTCCGTTTGAAGTGAGACTGGCGATAGAGTTCTCGCTCAATCGCACACAGGACAAATTCAACGCCATGCAGACGGTTCAGGAAGAGGTGCCACGCGGCTCCACGTACAGCGTGAGCATCGGCAAAGGATATGCCGTGAAAACTGAAACGGAAGGCATGGTTTACGATTCCCACAACCCGTATCGCTCTGAAGTTGGATACAAAACGAAGAACGCTTACAGGCATAGATGAACGCATCGTTCATAATCCGCTAATCCCCGTCGTACTTCTTCCCCATGTATTCGTACAGGGCAACCTTGAGAACTTTCAGAGAAAGCAGCGCGCACTTGACGCGCGATGCGGAAAGCGGTATGCCGAGCATCGCAAAGACTTCGTCTTTTTCGAGCTTTGCCGCTTCTTCTATTGTCTTGCCAAGAGCGAGCTCTGTGAGCATTGAAGCCGAGGCTTGCGAGATGGCGCAGCCCTGCCCCATGAATTTTATATCTGCTATCGTTTTATCTGCTATCCGTATGTGGAAGCCGAGCTTGTCGCCGCAAAGAGTGTTGACGTCCGTTGCAGCAGCGTCCGGCGCGTCCAGCGCTCCGAAGTTGCGCGGATTCCTGTAGTGGTCCAATATGTTTTCCTGATACATGTCGTACATGGCAATCAGTGGAATACGTCCAGAATCTCCTTTATCGTCATGAATATGCCGACAATCAGCGTCAGCATCGGATTAAGACCGGTGCCGTTCACACCCATGAACACCAAAAACAGTCCGACCATTATGCCGAGCACGCTCAACATTACGAAATACGCATGATTTCCCTTCATTGCAACCTCCCTCCTACTTTATCAATTATATCCCTCAATGACGAAGCCAATTTAAGCACGTCTCTTTCGTCGTTGTAAACGCAGAAGCTGGCGCGGGCGGACGAGCTTATCCCGAGCCGTTCCATGAGAGGCTGGGCGCAGTGATGACCGGAACGGACGGCTATGCCGTGCTCGTCAAGCATGGATGCCACATCATGCGCGTGCAAGCCGTGAACGTTGAAAGCCACCACGCCTGCCCGCTTTTTCGGGCCGTATATCTCCACGCCCTGACGGGAAAGCTCTTCTACTGCCCGCTTTGCCAGAATTTCTTCGTGCTTCTGCACGCTGCCCATGCCAATCGAGGAAAGATAATCAACGGCAGCGCCCAAGCCCACTGCTCCGGCTATGTCAGGAGTGCCGGCTTCGAACTTGTGCGGCACTTCATTGTAAGTCGTTTTCGCCAGCGTGACTTCCCTAATCATGTCCCCGCCGCCCATGAACGGCATCATGGAATCGAGAACTTCCTTTTTGCCGTAAAGGCATCCTATGCCGGTGGGACCGAGCATCTTATGGCCGGAGAATGCGAGAAAATCAACACCCAACTTCTTCACGTCCACGGGCATGTGCGGCACGCTCTGCGCCCCGTCCACCAGGCACAGCGCACCAACGTCATGCGCAAGCTTTGCTATCCTGCGCACGTCGTTTATCGTTCCAAGCACGTTGGATACGTGCGTCACAGCCACGAGCCTTGTTTTTTCGCTTATCATTTTTTCGTAATCGCCCATGTCCAGATTCCCGTTTTCGTCCATGCCTGCGTATCTCACCTTTGCTCCGCAAAGCTGCCACGGCACGATATTGGAATGATGCTCCATGACGCTGGACAATATCTCGCCGCCCTTTTTCACGTCCAGCGTATGGGAAACAAGGTTTATCGCTTCAGTGGCGTTTTTGGTGAAAACCATTTCTTTCATCCCTGCGTTAATGAAGCCGGCAACTTTCTTCCGCGCGCCTTCGTAAAGTTCCGTGGCCTCCTCGCTAAGCGTGTGGACGCCGCGATGAACGTTGGAATTGTGCTTTTCGTAATAATCGTCCATCGCTTTCAGCACGTGACGCGGCTTCTGCGAAGTGGCGGCGCTGTCCAGATAGCAAAGCTGCCTGCCTTGCGTTTTCCTTTTGAGAATAGGAAAGTCCTGCTTTATTTTTTTCGCGTTCAGCATAATATTATCCTCTCTCTCACTATCCGCGCTAATTCGGAACGCATTTTTTCCGACGTAACGGCAGCCAGCATGGGCGTGAAAAAGCCTTCCACGACAAGATTTTCTGCTTTCTTTCGGTCAAGCCCGCGGGACATCAGGTAAAGAAGCTTCTCCTCGTCCACGTTGCCGACGGACGCCGAGTGCCCGCATTGCACGTCGTTGTTGTCTATCATCAGGCTCGGAATGCTGTTAGCCGAGGCGTTTTCGCTCAACGCCAATGCGTGGTCCGAAAGATACGAGGACGTATTCTTCGCGGCTTTCTCTATTTTTATCAGGCCGCGATAGACGTGGCTGGCGCTGCCTTTAAGCGCGCCTTTCACGTCCATCTTGCACGAAGTATTGGGAACGTTGTGGAATGCGTTTGTAGTGAGGTCCATGTGCTGCGAGCCCGAGGCGCCGAAAAGCCCGGCGACGCGCGAGGAAGAGCCTTCCCCGTTGAAGTGATTGTCAACTTTTATCCTGCTTAGCGCCGAGCCGAATTGGGCAACGTTCCACGTTACCGAGCTGTTTTTCCCAAGAAAAGCGCGCTTGTAAGAGAAATCGCGCGCGCCGTCCGAAAGGTCGCTTATTGAAGAAATACCGGCGCGCGAATTCTCTTCCGCCGCGACGTAAAGAAAGTTTGACGTCACTCCGCTTCCGCCGCTTATGTGCTCCACTATTTCCGCTTTCGCACCTTTGCCGAGAATCACAATGCTTCGCGTTATCCCCGCGGCGATGCGCACTTCTACGATACCGGCATCTGCGTTGTCCGGCACGACGACTGCATAGCCTGTGGTCCAGAATGCTTTGTTGAAAAAATCAAATTTGTCTTCGCCCGCCGCATCGGGAATGAGCTTTTCTGTTTCCGCGCTCATGAACGAAGCGAACTTCCCGCTTATTTCCAGCGAGGCGCCGCTTGACGGCTCGATTGGCATATTGCCAAGCGTGGTATAACGCCACGCCTCCTCGCGCTCCGAGGGAAGAGGAAGAGAAAAGAAG
>JACQIE010000090.1 GCA_016198645.1 Candidatus Aenigmatarchaeota archaeon
GAGAACTGGGGCGCGATAACTTACCGCGAAGTCTATCTTCTGTACGACGAGCAGGCCACGTCCACGTCCTACAAGAAATTCATGGCGATGATAATCGCGCACGAAATCTGGCACCAGTGGTCCGGTGACCTGGTAACGATGAAGTGGTGGAACGACCTGTGGCTTAACGAGAGTTTTGCGACGTACATGGCTTACAAAGCAGTAGACCATCTCTTCCCCGAATGGAAGATGTGGGAAGAGTTCGCACGCGGCGAAACAATAAGGGCGATGGAGGATGACTCGCTGAAAGCCACGCATCCCATAGAGTGCGAAGTGAAAGACGTAAGGGAGATAGAGCAGCTCTTTGACGCGATAAGCTACGCCAAGGGCGCGAACGTGCTGAGGATGATAGAAGATTATATGGGCAAGGAAGACTTCATGAAAGGCGTAGCTGATTATCTCGAAGCGAACAAATACGGCAACGCAACATCGGAAGACTTGTGGAGAGCGCTGGAGCGGGCTTCGGGAAAAGAGATGCGGGAAATGGTGAAGAGCTGGATAAGGCAGCATGGCTTCCCTGTGGTGGACGTAGAGATGCGCGGCAACGTTTTGACGTTGAAGCAGCGCCGCTTCCTTGCAGGCAAGGCGACGAACGCGTTGTGGAAAATACCGATAACGATGAACGCGGACGGCGCAGAACGGAAGGAACTGCTTTCCACGAAAGCGAAAAACATCCAGTTGAACGCGCGCTGGCTGAAAGCCAACTACGGGCAGGCGGGCTTCTACCGCGTGCGCTACGGGAAGGAAAATCTTTCAGCACTGGAAAGGAAGATAATGGACAAGACCCTGCCGGTGGCGGACAGGTGGGGGCTGCTGGATGACATGTTCAAACTCTCTCTCAACGGTTTCACAGCGCTTGAGGACTACATGGATTTCATGAAAAACTACGAGAACGAAGATAGCTACCTCGTTCTTGCCACGGTCGCCGGCTCGCTGCGGGCTGTGCACTTTGCGTTTTGCGACGAGCCGTTCTGGGGCAGGATATGGCCGAGGTTCAGGGAACACATGAAGAAGCCGTTCCTGAAATCGCTGCAGAAGCTGTCGTGGAGCCCGAGAAGCGGCGAAAACAAGGAGGACGCGCTGATGCGCGAGCTGGCGATAAGCTTTCTGAACTTCTGCGAGGACGTGGACACCATCGGGAAGGGGCTGCAGTTGTTCGCACGTTACGCGTCCGGCTCTCCGGTTCATCCGGATATGCGGGGTTCGCTGCTCGCGATAGCCGCATCGTCAGGCACGGAAAGGATGAACGCGACGCTGCTGGATATGTACAAAAATGCAGGGAACACGGAAGAAAAAGTAGCAATACTAAGCGCATTGGGGCAGTTTAGAAACGTGAAGATACTGGAAGGCAACATGGATTTCGCGCTTTCGGACAGCGTGCGCTATCAGGACGTGAATTACGTGATAGCAAGCGCTTCCTCCAACCTGTCTTCAAGAAAGATATTTATCCCGTGGCTTGAGAGGAACTGGAGCGCATTCGAAAAAAGGAAGAACAGCGGGCCGACGTTTCTCCGCGCCATTGAATATATCATAAGCGCGCACCCCGGCAGAGAAAAGGACATAGACAAGTTCTTTGCCGCGCATCCCGTCGACTACAAGGCGATACAGAAACGGGCGTTTGAAAAGCTGTCCCGGACGTCGTCGTGGGTGAAAAAGAACCGCACCGGGCTGGAGCATTATTTCGGGAAGGAGTGCGAATAGAAATATCTAATCTGTTCGAAGCACTTCAGTGCCGTCACACAACAGACGCAAGCCAGTATCCTATCGCATAAGCAGACGCCGCTGCGACTCCGCCCACTATCAGCATTTCTATTCCGGACGCGAGCCAGCTTCGCGATGTGATGAAAACTTTCATCGCGCCCAGCGCGAATAACGTTGCGGCTGTGAGAAGGGTCGCCGCAGCGAACGCGTCGTCGAATATACCGGGAACGAGCATGTTCGCAACATAAGTGAGCAAAGGCAGGAAGCCAAAGACCACGAAAGAGGCGAACGTGTAAAGCGCGTTCTTTGTGGGGGATATGACGGATTCCACGACGCCGTGCTTCTCCGCCATGAGAACGTCCACAGCCGCTTTCGTGTCGACGGCTATCAATGAAGCGATTCTTCGCGCTTCGCCCGCGCCAAAGCCTTTCCTGCGATAAAACTTCTCTATTTCGCGCGTTGCTTTTGAGCGGTTCTCTGCCAGCAGCGACGCTTCATATTTGCGTTGCGCCTGCTCATACTCTTTCTGGGACTTGGAGCTTAGATAATCGCCCACGGACATGGAGATTCCGTCGCCTATGAGATTTGCAAAACCGAGAATCAAAACGATGCCCGCGGAAAGGGAAGCCCCGGCAACGCCGGCGACGACCGCGAACGTTGTTATGACGCCGTCCAGACCGCCGTAAATTATGCTCTTTATGTATTTGCCATGGCTGGAGGGCTTTCCGGGCAGCGCCATTCATGCTATTGTTTTTTCCTATTTAAGAACGGCTTCGCAGAAGAAAATACAATAATTGCCACGCCTATTAACGCGAGAAGCCCGCCGTTAAACGCGATGCGCGAAACTACGCCGCTCATAACGTCTGACGCCGCTGCGCCCAAAACGCCTGCGCTCTGAGGCAGCGCGGAAAGCGCATAGCTCTGCGCGTAAGAAACGGCAGCGATCACAGAAACGCCGGATAGAATCAGCGTTGCGCCCGCCCACTTGCGGTTGCGGGAAACTTTCGTCATCACTACTGCCAATGCCACGGACAATGCGGCAAGCCCCAGCAGAGCAAGCCTGAATGCGGAAACAAGTTCCCGCACTCTCATTATGTTGCCGTCCCTGTCGTATACCGGCAGCAAGTCAACCGACGAAAAGTTTGCCGCGCTTATGCCTTTCTTTGCAAGAACTTCCTCAAGGAACTGCGAAGAGCTCTGGTTCGCAGGGCGGCACTTTATCTCGTCGCCGATGAAAGGCGCTTCGCCCTTGCCGCAAACGGTGAAATTCGCCGCCTGTTTTTCGAAGAATTGCATTACGGAGCTGTCATCTATCTTAATCGTGAGGTCCGGTTTTTCCGTGTCGCCGCGTATATAGGCAAGCGAGTTCGCCAACAACCTACCAATCACGGCACTTGCGTTTTCCGTGAGGGACATGCCCCTTCCGTAATCCGCCAGCATCCTGTCCGCCTGCGCGTATATCCCGCCTTTCTCCAGCGCGCCTCTGTAAGCATCAGGATAGAGAAGCGAATAGCCGCCAACGCCCACGGACAGAACGAAGGAAGAGAGGAAAAGCAGCAATGACAGGAACAAGGATAAAAGCGCCCGAAACATATTGTTAAAACACTGCACGGAGGGCATATTTATAGCCGAAATCCGCCAAAAACTCGATATTTAAGCTTTTCTCTTTATCTTAATGATAGAGGTAAAAAACAATGAGACCATCAGGCGGAGGGTTCCGTGGAAGCATGGGCCCTAGAGAAATGCATAAGGCGACCTGTTCTGAATGCGGTGGCGAATGTGAAGTTCCGTTCGAACCGAAACAAGGCAGACCGGTTTATTGCAGAGATTGCTATATGA
>JACQIE010000089.1 GCA_016198645.1 Candidatus Aenigmatarchaeota archaeon
AAGACGTCGGGCAGACCGCCCTTAACATAGAGCAGATATGCAGGATAAGCGGCAAGGACAGGAGAATATTCAATGACGGCATATATATAACTTCAAAGGGGGCGGGAGAATGAGCAAGAAATTCAAAAGCCAGGATTTCCGCCGCTTCAAGCGAATCGGCACCAAATGGCGCATGCCTCAGGGCAGCCAGAGCAAGCTGCGCATAGGGAAGAAAGCTGCAGGAATAAAGCCGAATGTCGGATACAGGACGCCGAAAGCAGTTCGTTACACGGTGAACGGCAAAAAGGTTGCGGATGTCTTCAATGCAAATCTTTCAGGAGTCGAGAAAGGCGCTGCCATACGGATAGCTTCTTCAGTGGGAAAAAAGAAGCTGCTGCAGATAGAGAGCGAAGCGAAAAAACTCGGGATAGAGATACTCAACAGGGGAAAAATCACAAGGCTCATGAAGTCAATAAAGGATAAAAAGAAAGCGGAGAAAGCTACGCCGCCGAAAGATGCCAAGGCGGAAAAGAAGTGATGCGATGTTCATAAAATTTGCAAATGACAAGTGCCCGATATGCGGGAACGGCGGCAACGCAATAGCCGAAAGGCTGTTCAAATGCGGGCGTTGTGACGTGGCTTATGACAGGTTCAGCATATTCGGCGAGCCGCGCGGCGACGGGGAGCATTGGAGCTGACTATGACGCTTTTATCGCAGAAAAAAATGGCAACACGCATATTGAAGTGCGGGATGAGCCGCGTATGGATAGACCCGGCGAGGAATAAAGACGCGGAAGAAGCGATAACAGCTGCGGATATAAGGAAGCTGTGTGAAACAGGTGTGATAAAGGCAAGAAAAGAGAAGGGCAACAGCTCCGGGCGCAAGCACGACGCAGCAGCACAGAGGCGAAAGGGAAGGCGGAAAGGGCCCGGCTCAAGGAAGGGGAAGGCAACCGCTTCCGTGCCAAGAAAAGAAGCATGGATGAGAACCATACGCGCCCTGAGAAGCAAGCTCCGTGAAATAAGGCCGCGCATGGAACGGAAAGATTTCCGCCTCGTTTACAGGAAAGCGGGCAGCGGATTTTTCCGAAGCCGCGCGCACATGATGGTATTCATAGAGAGAAACAAGATGATAAAAAATGATGAAAAGAAGGCGTGAACAGAAAACGGATTATGCCCAGAGGCTGGCGCTGCTCAAGGGCGGAAAGAACCGTATTGTGGTGCGAAAGAGCAACAACCGGATGCTTATCCAGATAGTGGAATTCGCGGCAGACGGCGACAAAACGCTGGCAAGTGCTAACTCTCTCGAGCTTGCAAAGCTCGGATGGAAAGGGCACTCGGGCAATATGCCGTCGGCTTACCTGACCGGGCTGCTTATGGGCAGGAAAGCCCTGCAAAAAGGCATAAAGAGCGCGGTCGTGGACATAGGCACGCAATATTCACATGCAAGCGGGGTTCTATATGCGGCGGTGAAAGGCGCCAAGGACGCCGGCATGGAGATACCCGTTTCTGCGGCGCCGGACGAGGAAAGAATAAAGGGGGCGCATATCGCGCGCTATGCGGCGGAGCTCAAAAAAAGCGGCAAAGCCAGATACGAGAGGCAGTTTTCCGCGATGCTCAAAAAAGGAATTGCGCCGGAAGACGTGCCTAAAAACTTCGAAGAAGTAAAGACATCTATAATGAGGTCACAAGCATGACGGATAACGAAAACTGGATTCCGAAAACGGCGCTGGGGAAAAAGGTCATGAGCGGCGAGATAGCCACCATGGACGACGTATTCGCATCGGGAAAAATAATAAAGGAACGGGAGATAGTTGACAAGCTCCTGCCGACGTTGAGCAACGAACTCATATTCATAGGCGGCTCTTCAGGGAAGGGAGGCGGAAAAAGGCTGACGCCCACTAAAAGAACGACAAGAATGCACATGAGCGGAAGGCGCTATACCATCTCTTCGCTTGCTTGCATAGGCAACAAGGACGGATATATAGGGCTGGGCTCGGCGTCTTCGCAGGACAACAGGACAGCGGCTTTCAAAGCTACGGAGAACGCCAAGCTGAACATGATACCCGTTTCGAGAGGATGCGGCTCGTGGGAATGCTCGTGCGGGCAGCCCCACTCTATACCGATGGAGACAGAAGGCAGGCACGGCTCGGTGCGCGTGAAACTCATGCCTGCGCCAAAGGGAATAGGGCTGTGCATAAACAATGAGGCAAAGAAAATAATGAGGCTCGCGGGAATAAAGGACATATGGGCAAAAAGCTACGGGCACACGTCAAGCCACATAAATTACGCTTACGCCATTTTTGACGCGCTGAAAAAAATGAACGTTTATAAAGGTAAATAATATGCGTGCTGTTGATAGACCAATGAAGCCCGGCAATATGCTGGCGGCTATACGGTTACGGGGGAGCGCTTCAACGAGAAGAGGCATCGAAGACACGCTGAAGATACTGGGAATGGGCAAGATGAACTCCACGGTTGTCGTAGAAGACACACCCACGATAAGGGGAATGATGCTCAAAGCAGGCGACTATTTGACGTGGGGCGAGGCAACGGAAGAGACGAAGAAGATTGTTGACGGGCTAAGGCGCGGGCTCAAGCCGGCGAAAGGCGGAATAAAGGGCATACGCGGCAGGTATCCGAAAGGGGAGATGGGTTACCGCGGCGAGAAAATAAACGAGCTCATAAAGAGGATGGTATAATGCGTAATCGTATAATATGGCACCGACTTGCGGATGAAATGAGCGAGAAGCAGTAACGTATAATATGGGATACGACGCGATGGGAACCGACGCACAGCAGTGCGTCAATTCGCTTCGAGAATGCGGGGTATGGGGATTATAATGGTAAGCGACAGGACAAACAAAATGCGCGGGCGAAAGACGCGCGGCTATGGAGCAAAGAAGGAGCACCGAGGCAAGGGAAGCGCCGGAGGCAAGGGATGGGGCGGTTCGTCTAAGCATAACCGCTCTTACGTCTATGCGTACGAGCCGGAGCACTTCGGCAAGCGCGGTTTTACCTCCCTACATAAAAGGAACGTCATCGTGAACGTGGGAGACCTGGAAAAAATTGGCGGCACGGACATAAATCTGACTGAGAACGGCGTGGACAAGCTTTTGGGCAAGGGCGAAATAAAGAAAGCCGTCAAGGTCACTGTTGTGTTTTGTTCTGCTTCTGCGAAAGAGAAAATAGAAAAGGCAGGCGGGACTGTCACGGTTAGCAGCGAGACGAAAAAATAAAAAGATTAAACATATTTCATTCTTTATCTCCATTCAATAGAATGATAGTCATGTGCGACGCCAAGAGTTTGGCCCATGAGCATGGCGTGTAACGGTTAAAAAGTTTTCTGCGATGGTTTTATAATGCCGCAATCTTACGTCTTTGTTCCGATAGAAGAAGCGGAAAGAGCTGGTTTGGCCCGGAATCAGGCGATAAGCGTCTACGCACTTGACGGCTACAAACTCCAAGGAGTGCGCGGGTTCCCTTTCACTCCTACTGCCAACGGTGACGCGTTTCGCACTTCCGGTGACGCGGATATATGCAGTGAGATGTCGGGAAATCCTGCTTTCATAAGAATAGTCGTGTATAGCGGCAACTGACTTTTAATCCTTATTTAAAAATAGTTCCCAAAGGAATTCTGATACGATGACTCTATACGACGCGATACTGTCCAAGATTCCGGCGATTGCGGAGCCGAAAGGATACTTAAATTTCATGTCGCGCATGAAGTGGACGGGCGCGATACTTCTGCTCTTCCTGATAATGGGGCAGATAACGCTCTGGGGCGTTTCTGAAACCTCGCGCCAGCAGTTCCAGACGTTTGAAATGATACTCGGCTCTTCCATAGGCTCTATCGTTACGTTAGGCATAGGCCCGATAGTGACGGCGTCTATAATATTGCAGATACTGTCAGGCTCAAAGGTCATAAACTTCAACACGTCCACGCCCGAAGGGCGTGCGCGCTTTCAGGGAACGCAAAAATTGTTGGCTATAGGGTTCTGCGTTTTTGAGGCGATAATGTTCATAGCTTTTGGCGCGGTGAAGCCCGTATCGCCGGACACGGCAACGCTCGCTTTTCTTGTGGTCCAGCTTTTCGCGGGTGCTCTGATACTCCTGTTCATGGATGAAGTCGTCTCGAAGTGGGGAATAGGCTCGGGCATTTCCCTGTTCATAGCGGCCGGCGTTTCCAAGACGATATTTGTCCGCGCTTTCAATCCGCTCGGCGGGCAGGGAAGCGATCTTTCTTTCGGGCTGATACCGCAGGCGATACAATACTTCACGTCGCAAGCTACGTATGCCGCTTTCGTGAATCTCCTGCCAATAATATCCACGATAGTGGTTTTTCTGCTCGCGGTCTATGTCCAGTCGATGAAAGTGGAGATACCGCTGGCGTTCGGCTCGATACGCGGTTTCAGCAGGAGGTGGCCGCTGAAGCTCCTTTACACCAGCAATATACCGGTGATACTCATAGCTGCGCTGCTCGCTAACTTGCAACTGATTGGCGTTGCAATGGCATCGCCGGCTCCGGACGGGTCGCGATGCGGGCTGCTGGGATGTTTTGACACCAACAATCAGGCGATATCCGGCGTAATGCGTTATCTTCAAGCCCCGTCGGACGTTTCAGTGCATGTGTTCTTCACCACATTCCTGCTCGTCATGCTTGCTACGGGCATCGTTGCATATTACGTTAAATATGCTAATATAAAACGCCTGATACTCGGCTCTGTTCTTACCGGAACGGCTCTTAGCAGTTTGGCAACTCTTTACCTGTCAGGCGGGCTGCCAAACCTTGACGTGGCAGCGCAGGTGGTTGCTTATTTCCTTGTCATAACGCTGGGTTCTATATTGTTTTCGGTTATGTGGGTCAGCACTGCCGGCATGGACGCCTCATCCGTAGCGAAGCAGATAGAAAGCATGGGCATGCAGGTGCCGGGATTCCGACGCGACCCGCGCATCATAGAGCAGGTTCTTGACCGTTACATCCCCTCGCTGGCGATAATATCCGGCATATTCATCGGCGTGCTCGCGTCTTTCGCCGACTTTACCGGCTCTTTGGGCACGGGAACAGGAATACTCCTCACGGTCACGATAATCTACAACTTCTATGAGCAGATATCGCAGCGCTACGTCGAGGACAAGAACCCGATGGTGAGGAAGTTCTTTGCTTAAGCCCTTTTTCGAAGTTGCTGGACGCACGAAGTGCGTCATACAGCTTCAAAGAAAAGGCCCTTGGGTTTAAACCCCGCACAATAAATCTCCCCGCTTTAGCGGGGAGATAGGCACTAAAGGCGGGGTTCACTTTCTCTGCCAGAATGTTTTATTTCGTAGTAAAGACAAAAAATGATAGGGAGCGAACTCGCCC
>JACQIE010000095.1 GCA_016198645.1 Candidatus Aenigmatarchaeota archaeon
AAATTTGGAGAAGAATTCGGAAAAAATAGAACACTTCAAGACGTGCCCGAATTACAGTAGCGGCAATAAAAAAATAGATCTTAGTAACGAGAAATACATCTTCACACGGGTGTTGGCAACTAATGTTCTGATTCTTCTTCATGCTAGAAAAACGACAAATAAGGAAAATATCTTCAGTGCGAGCTGTAGTAATACGCTCGTCCGAATTTTATCATTTTTCGCCGGGAAGAAGGCATCTTCATGGGAAAAAAGACCTTCAGTTGCTGCCACTTACCTTTCTTTCAAATGGTATACAACCGATACGAAAACAGAGCAGGACTCGGAGACTACTAAAATTATAGAGGGATACGAAAAAAACCTGAAAGCGTTAACTGTTCATAAATACACGCTCGACGGCAAGGAGATAAAACAAGGTGATTCTAAAAAATGAAAAATAAAATCTTGCTCCCTGTCGTGCTGGCGATTTTAGTGCTCATGTCTGCGCCAGCCTATGCGCAAGAAGACCCAATGGCAAACTTCATGGATTCCGTTGGCTACACGGCGGATTCCGTGATTGACAGCGTAAGGCTTTTCCTCACGTTCGACGGCAAAGCCAAGGCTGGTCTGAACTTGGATATCGCCGACAAAAAAATAGGTTGTTCAACTGAAGCGAGGTTACTGCCATGAAATCATATAGATACGGCACACCGGCGCTGATACTGATATTTTTGCTACTGTCGTCCACGCCTTCATATGCAATTCAGGCGAACTACGAGAAAGCAGGCGTCGGCCGCATAGTCGGCGACTCGGCGCAGGAGCTACTGGATCAGCTCAAGACCGCGGATTTGGCGCTGCGCCATGCAACGTATTATACGGACGAATATTTGCCAAAGCCCGCATTCCCAGGCGCCCCTGCGCCAAAACCGTCTGAAAGATTGGCAGAGATGAACGATACGCTGGCAACCTACTTCGGTTCCAGCCTGAGAACAGAAACGCGCGGCTGGACACGGGATGACCTGGAAAGCGGCGTGAAAGATTTTAGGGCTAATGAGCTCTTTATTATTGAGGCACAGGGAGGCATAAGCGACAACACTCCGGAAGTGCCTCTTAGCCTTTTTTCAAAGCTGAAGCCTTCCGATACCGCCGGCTGGAAAAATAAATTCGAAACCGCAAGGCCGCTCTTCCTCTTTGATTCGGATTACGCCGGCTTGTACCTGCCGAAAAGCGTTGACGGCAGCAATTCGTTCGTCGGCCAGCTAGGCCAGGATTCGATAATCGTGTCACCGACCGCGATATCCGACAGGGAGTTTGTCAAGTCATTCATCTGCTATCTCGGATGGGACAATCTCGGAGTGAACAATTCAATCGGGGAGATATTCCGCGACGCGCGCAATGCGTATTACTGGCAGGGCACAACGCCTTCCGGACTGTCACTGATGTCCTACGAGCTGTACGGCAATCCTCTCACAGACGCAGCGCTTGTCAATAACAAAATCAGCGAACTCATGCTACTGAAAAACTGCAAGCCTTACATCCAGGGCGATACGACCAAG
Source organism: Candidatus Aenigmatarchaeota archaeon (assembly GCA_016198645.1). Taxonomy (GTDB): domain Archaea; phylum Aenigmatarchaeota; class Aenigmatarchaeia; order GW2011-AR5; family GW2011-AR5; genus JACQID01. Next base: position 1,533 of record JACQIE010000095.1, read on the forward strand.
ACAACTACGATGTCATCGACAGGGCTCTCCGTCCTTTCCACGGGCGGCAGTTACGTGATGGAAAACACAATCACTATCACGAACTATACGCTTGAGAATGAGGGCAATTTCACCACAATCTCTGTCGGAGGAATGCAGCAAGCACGGATAATGGACGACGTGATTCTGCCGGAACATGCCGGCATCGAGGAATTTCCGCTGAAAACGCTAATATCTAACGTATCTGTCGTTTCGCTGGAAAATCCCGTCGAGCTTGTTGTAAATCTGCCGGCATGGAACGGCACCGCGCCGTCAGAACGCGATTGCTGGTTCGACAAGCGGCCTGCAGGCATCAGTTATTCTCATGCATTCACCGAGGACGGAGAGATGGCTATAACGCATGTGAAGCCCGTTGAAATAGTGAACTGCGCGGAAGGCAGGGTAAAGCTGTACCAGACTGTAAAATACGGCATAGAATACGAGCCGTTCTCCTCGATTCTGATAAAGAAAATAGAGGCGCCGTATGAAGCTTTGCCAGATTCTACGGTCACCATTAACGTGACTGCAAAGAACCTTAGGACAAGTTCTGTATCCGGAACCCTTGTGGTTTACGGAAACAACCAGAGCATTGGCTCGGTTTCCGTCGTCCTGAGTCCCAACGAGGTAAAGACCGTGCAGGTGAGCTTCACAGCAGACAAAACTATAACCGGCTATTCTGTTTCCTATATCGAAGACAGCGAGGTAAAGACCTCAAAGAAATTCTCGGTATTGCCCAGCGTTCTTGACGCAGGCATAAGCGCCATGGATTACCATGCAGGCGGCCTAACCATACCTGTAGGCATATCGTTCAACAATAAGCTTAGCGAGAAAATGAGCATAGAGTTCGACATATCCATGATAGACGCGAAAGGCGCAAGCTACAAGCCGCTGCATCTCCCGCTCACCTTATTGCCCGGAAAGACCATGAAGTCCGTGAAGCTGGAGACCGCCGATATGCCCGCAGGGGCGTATTCGCTGATGTTCAGCGTTTCGCACCCTTACGGGAATTCCATCGCTACAAAACCGATAGAAATAGTAGACGCGGAGTACAAGACAACTGCGGGCACTGTGAGCAGTTTTTCTGACGGCTCAACTGAAAAAAAGGCGGCGACGTCAGTCACGGTACCAAAAGATGTAATCATTAAGAATGCGAACATAGAACTTTCAGGCTACCCGAGTGCAGTTTACAACTTGTACCCCGTGAATATAACACTCTATGTCGGTAATCTGGGGGCAGTCAAAATTTATGGAAAGCTGATCGGGAAGGAAGCGCATTTAGACAAGTTTACAAATAGAAAGACTGAAGAAACTGTCAGTTCTGCCGAGGAATCGCAAGTCACTCGCTACATCAGGCTGATGAAAAACTCCGATGTCAAGATTGCAGCCATCGGCGTCGGGGAGAGCCTATTGCCTTCAGGCGTTTCCGGTGATGTGATGACGTCTGAAGCATTGCCAGAGGGAGAAAAGCAATCTGCGCCTTTGATAACTGACGATTCCCTGAATAATACGCTTATTTCAACAGCACAAGTCGGTCCGACAAGCTCCATGGCTGCGAGTGAAGTCTCAGTAGCAGACTCATGCAGCCTTTCAGGCTATCAGCAATGTTCTAACAATGGTGATGGATTGACACTTGCAATAGACCAGTACGACCAGAACGGTTTCCGCTGGGATTGGCTTGACGACAATGTCAAATGTACTGACCCATATCTTCTCGTAGGAGAGAAGTACAAAATGAAATACACATTCTTTGATGATTATAGCGGAAACGCAAAGGTAACGTATGGAGGTCAGGAACTATGGAGCGGCGACCCGCCAAAATCCGGCAGCCAGAGCGCGCACTCGTACGAGGATCCGCTGGATTCCGGAGACAAAACAAACAAATATTATTGGCAAGGTTTACGTATAGACCACGAAAATGGTGCATGGGTGGGGTACGACTCATACTATTTGAACTGGGTATGCAGCGACCCTGAAACCACCTACCTTCATGTAATCGAATGCGCGAAAGATTCCGAGTGCTCAGACGATAAATCCTGCAACAAAGTCGGCGGATACGGCAACGCCAACCAGTGGAAATGTGACACGCCGTCGTGTTCGGATTTGAAATGCGTCGAATGGAAGGAGCAGAAAAACTCTTACGGCAACCATGCATGCAATTCCGTGTGCGAACTGAAGCCGGGAAGGTGCGAGACTCCGGGGCAGGAGCTGGACGAAACGCATTACTGCGATGGCGGGCATAACATAAAGAGCGGCGTCAAAAAAATTGCCAAGGTAAACGGCGCTCAGGTGTGGAAGGGCTTCGGCATAAAACCGGAAGGCGTAGACATTTTAAGCAAGGTCAAGGAGTTTCTTGCCGGTTGCGCCGCCGACAGCGAAGGCTATTGCGACGTGCCCGTTCAGTTCACGTCGGATTTTGCGGACTGGGAGTTGAAGATAAACTCAATTGCCGCTAAGTATATACCAACAATCGAAATAGGCGACGCGATTCAAAGCCATCTGAACACCTGCAACGAAAACCCGTGTCAGATACCTATTTCTTCAATCTCGTATGAGTCAGGCACTCTGACATTTTTAAACCCGATTATCCAGTACGAGTCCTACAACTACAAGCCTGTGGTGGATTTGAACGACAACGTCGTCGTAAACGAAGGCGATGCCGCGAACCTTAACCTGCGCGTGCTGGATATAGGGAACGAAGCCGTGAGCGTCCAAGTCTCTGCCCCGTTCAACGATTCGGATGTATGGCAGACCGACTACGGCTCGGCAGGAGAATACACCGTGACAATAAAAGCCAGCAACAGCGCATATACGGTGCAGAAATCCGCGTCAATCTCCGTTAACGACGTTAACAGGCATCCGAAGCTGGAGTTTGTGGACGACATACAAGGCACAGAGCGTGATAATATAACACTGGAAATCGGCGCTTCAGACCCCGATGGCGACGAGTTGACATACGCAGTCAGCGACCCGCGATTTATCGGCGGGAATGCCATATCAGATGGTTTCGACCGAGCTGAAATAGCGCCATGGATAGCAAAGCGCAATGACGACAAAGGAAAAGCCGTTATCGAAAACGGCGAACTAAGCGTAAGCAACGGAGGAGACGATTACAATACTGCAACATTACATTTCCCAGAGGCTTCGGCTGATTTCAACTTCAGCGTAAGGTTCAAGAAAACGCCAGGAACAGTAGGGCTTATGGGTACCAACATTATCATTGGCAACAGCGAAACGGGCAAACATTTTAGCGTCCATGCGTTCACAGACACGATATATCACATAATGGAGGATATTCAGGCGACTGATGACACAGTCAATACATGGGGAACGTTCATAAACGGCAAACAAGTCGCTAAGTTCGACCACACTTACAATGAAAGCGTGTGGCATACAGTCGGCATGGTCAAGGCAGGCTCAACGTATTCGGTTTTGCTGGATAATGAGATAATATGGGCAGGGACAGGAGATGATATAGGCGCAATAAATTATATTTCTCTCGGAACGAAAAGCGCTGTCAGCTATAACTACAAGGCAGACATTCACTTTGACGACATGCAGCTACGGTTCACTGCCAAGCCTGCGGTAGCAGCGCTCATGGCTGACGAACACAGCACCTTCGTATGGCAAACACAGGAAGGCGACGCAGGAAATTACTCCGTCAATGTAATGGTCAGCGACGGCAAGGATGTCGCATCGCAGGACATCATTGTAACGGTGAATGCAGCGCCCAGCCTGCCTTCAGAACACTGGGGTAACGTGACGGTTAACGATTCGCTTGCGCTCAACGGAACATCAATAGAAGCCTATATCAACGATACGCTCTACGCTTCCATGGACGGCGGGGCATTGGACGGGTTTTATGACGTAATAATTCCGGCGGATGACCCTGATACGGCAGAAAAGGACGGCGGTCGGGCGAACGATACGGTTGTAATCAAGATAGGCGGCAAGGTTGCGAAGCCATTCCTCGTTTGGGCGGCAGGCATCAACAGGACCGACATCCGCGTTAACACGCCCCCGTCGATTAAGACGGCGGAAAACATGACAGTGAACGAAACGGATTTGGTCGCCGTCGTGCCCGAAATCACGGACGCAGATAACGACCCGATATATGTAATATATTCGTTTCCACTCAACGCCACCGGCGTGTGGCAGACCGATTATGCGTCAGCCGGTGAGTACGACGTGAATGTCACGGCGACTGACGGCATAGAAAACACGACGCGAACAGTTCACATTATAGTAAAGAACGTCAACCGGGCGCCCGTGATATCCGATGTAGGCGATATCACAACGAAAGAGAACGAAACAGTCCAGATTACACCGAACGCCACAGACCCCGACGAGGGTGGAATCACGTTCATTTTCAGCCCGCCTTTAAGCAATACAGGCTTCTGGCAGCCAACCTTCGAGGATGCTGGAATTTATCAATTGAGTGTAACCGCAAGCGACGGCGAGTTGAACGCGTCAAGCCAGTTTAATATCACCGTGATGAATGCTAACAGGCCTCCGGCACTGACGATTGATAGTATAGTCGTAAATGAAACGCAGATGATTGCCGTTACGCCCAGCACTTCAGACCCTGATAACGAGAATAACGCAACAAATGACGATAACGTTCTTGCCGTTTCATTCTCGCCCCCACTGAACGCCACCGGCGTGTGGCAGACCGATTACGATTCGGCGGGCAATTACTCCGTCAATGCCACTGTGTCTGACGGCGAATATAGCGTAACAGAGGTATTCATTATAACCGTGTTGAATACTAACAGAAAGCCTGTGATAACCTCGTATCATCCGGCAGATACCCCTTCAATCGAGGAAGGCATGGACCAGGAGTTTAACGTTTCTGCCACGGACGCGGACGGCGATGCGCTTTCGTACTCATGGCTGCTGGACGGCACGGAACAGGCAAAAACCAGTGAATGGACGTATTCTGCCGGTTATACTGACAGCGGGATGCATAACGTAATCCTAACGGTTTCGGACGGCTTCCTGACGGTGCAACAGCACTGGAACATCAGCGTTACAAATGTCAACCAGGCGCCCGTGATAGAGGTCCTCGTCCCTGCGAACGGTTCGGCATTCGACGAGGCAAGCGCGATAAATATCAGCGTCTCGGCGTCCGACCCCGACGGAGACGCGTTGTCTTATAGAATTGAGGTTGACGGCAAGAGTGTTTCATTCACGGGGTTATATCAATGGGTTCCCGGAAACGAAGATGCAGGGCTGCACGCAATAAAGGCTGTTGTGTCCGACGGCACACTGGAAAGCAGCAAGGAAAACACGGTCATCATAAATGATGCAATAAAATTGTTCTCTATGCCCCTCGCGGAAGGATGGAATCTCGTGTCGATACCACTAAGGCTGGAAAGCACACAGGTGAATGACACATTGACTTCCATTGATGGAAATTATTCGGACGTCTTCGTATTTGTCGGCAATGAATGGATTGCGTACGACCCCGAAAAACCGGCGTTCCTCGGTGTTCTAGGAAACATAAATGAAACGCTGGGATTCTGGATACGCATGAAGGCAAATAGCACGATGAAAGTCCACGGAAGATTGCTGAACACGTCCATCCCGCTGTCGGAAGGTTGGAACCTAGTGGGATACCCGTCTCTTATGCCCACGGAAACGAAGGATGCGCTGGCTTCCATTAGCGGCAAATATGACTCCGTGTTTGCATATGCGGCCAACGAGAGCCGTGCACAAAAGTGGCAAACGTACACGAAAGAGAAGCCGGATTTCCTGAACAGCCTCAAATTCATGCTTCCCGGGCGCGGCTATTGGATAGGAGCAACGGCAAACACCGTGTGGACGCCGGGTCAGAGTGCCGCACAAGCGGCAGATTCGCAGATTTCAGCTGCATCCATCAAGGCACCGCAGCTTCTGCCCCCGTCGGAGCACTGGGGCATGGCAAAAGTAAATGGCTCGCTCGCGCCTGACAATACTTTAGTGGAGGCATATATAGACGGTACACTATACGCTGCGATGAAGGGCGGGACAATCAGCGGATTTTATGACATATTTGTTCCGGCAGACAATCCGTTCACTCCGGAAAAGGAAGGCGGTAAAGAGAACGACAATGTTATAATAAAAATCAACGGTAATGAGGCAACGCCGGCGTTGAAATGGGCGTCTGGCATATACAGGGCAGACGTGCGTGTAAATATGGCGCCTATAATCGGTGACGTAAGGGACATGACCGTGAAAGAAAATGAAACACTGAAATTCAGGGTCGACATGACGGATGATGACAGTAACGTGGCACTTAAAGCCGGCGGCCTGCCTGCGGGCGCGGTTTTCGACGGAACGACATTTTCATGGACGCCAAATTTCGAGCAGTCGGGAAACTATGTTATATATTTCGTGGCAGATGACGGAAAATCGTCAGGTTCAATGAACGTGACGATAACGGTACTGAATGTCAACAGGGCGCCGGAAGCGCAGATTGATTTGTTGCCGCCGGGAGCTATCATCGGCGAAGGGGAAAATAAAATGCTGCGCGCAACTGCCCGCGACCCCGATGGAGATGAATTAATATTCGAGTGGCGGTATGCCGGCGAGCTTGTTTCAACCGCAAGCTCTTACATATTTTACCCCAACGTGACAGCAGGTGACGACGGTGGCGTGCACGTTTTCATGTTGAAAGTCAGCGACAGATATATAACAGTTGAGAGGACAGCGCGCATCATCGTCGAAAATACGCGCCAGTGCGCGGCTTACACCATCGAGACAGCCGCCTGCGGCTCAGATGTCGGCACGTGCAAGCATGGCACAAAGAAGCGCATCTGCGGAGGCTATTATACATGGGGCGAATGGAGCGAATGTATAGGTGAAATCGCGCCTGTGCCTGAAAAATGCGAAACGCCTGCCGACGACGATTGCGACGGCTCTGTGAACGAAGGGTGCCAGTTTTACGGCGTTGATGCGCAGATAATGGAAGATAACGAAACTCAGTATAAGCGAGTTATTTAAATGCCGGCATAATTAAGAGGCTTATGTTCTCCGGCAGGCTGTCAAAGTTATTCGTAAAAGGCGGCGGGGACAACGTGCGTTATTTTTCCGAGCGCCTTGTCGTGGAAAAATTCCTGGGGAAGAATCTGGGCACAGTTCTGGAATGCGGCGCGGGAATGGGAACCATGCATACGCCGTTTCTAGTCAGGAATTCGGAAAAAGTCGTGATAGTCGAGATAGACGAGGAGCTTATGCCGATTCTGAAGCAACATTACCCGAATAAACCGATAGTGAGGGCAGACATGCAACATCTGCCTTTCAGGGACGGCGTGTTCGATACGGTATTGGCGGTTCAGGTGATAGAACATCTCGATGACGACATGCTGGGCGTAAGCGAAGCAATGCGCGTTTCAAAAGAAAATTCAAGGCATGTGTACAGCCTGCCGCTGCACGTTTCGCACGACGATGACCTGCACAAGCACAAGAGGTACGGGGACAAGAGGCTCTATACGGAGGAAACGGCAAAGGAGCTTTTGGGCGGATATGCCATAAAAAGGAAAGAGTATTCGGCAAGATTTTTTTCTAACATGATTTTCAGGCATATGCTGAAACACGGCAGGCTGCACAACTTTGTCATAGCTTTATCCTTGCTGGACATTCTGATTCCGGCAGGCAAACCCAAGTTCATGGTAGTGGAGATAGCGAAAACGGGCGCTTACGCTAAGAAAAACTAATCGGACGAAGAAAACAAAAAAATTAAAAAATTTACCCGAATAGCGCGCCCAATCCTGCGGCTGCCTCTTCGGCTTTCTTGCTTTCGTCTTCTTCCTTCTTGGCTTCCTTCTTTTCTTCCTTCGCCTGCACAGGCGCGGCAGCTGCCACGGGCATTGCCGCCTTGCTTATGGCTTCCTCGATGTTGACGCCCTCCAGCGCTGCAACGAGCGCCTTTATCTGAGCATCCTCAACTTTCGTGCCAGTCGCATCGGCCAGCTTCTTTATTCCCGCTTCGTCTACTGCCTTTCCTGCCGAGTGCAGAAGAAGGGCTCCGTATACTAAGTTCATTTTTTCCACCTCAAATATTTCCTGCCTTGGTTTCAAGCGCTTTGGCTTCGCACACGGCCTTGGCAAGAACTTCACCTATGAATTCCTTTTCCGTTACATTTCCGGCAATGGCCAGGCTCTTCGCCTCATGGAACGCCTTGCTTATCATCACGTTTATCGTTTCCTTCGTCGGGTAGTTGGCGTTCACGGCAAGGTTGAACGCTTCCACGACGGCGCGTTCCACGCTCCTTTTATATTCGTCCTCATCTATGTTGAGTATGTCGCTCGCGTAGATAACGCCCTGCTCCCACGCGGCAATCATGTCCACGCCTATCTGCATCGGCTGCATTTTCAGAAGATTAAAGCCGTTCGCCAGTTCCTTTGTTATTATCGCGCCCTTCTTGGCAACGATTTTGTCGTCGGCAACGGATATCTTGCCCGCTTCCACGGTCGTCTTCAGCCCGAGCTTTTGCAGCGTGGTTATCGCAGGGCCCGGCGGCAGACCCGTGGGCCCTTTCTGGACCGTTATGTCGTCCGGCGCCACGTCTCCCGCTTTGGCGGCAGACGGAATGCGGTTGGCTTTCAGCATGGCGAAAAGCCTGAACGGATTGTCGTTGGAAAATATGATTGCGCTCTCGCCACTAAGCTTCGCGGACAGCGCGCCCAAGTCCTTGTCCGCTTTTTCCATCGCCTTTCTGATAAGTATGTTTTTGCTGACTTTTACTATAGCTTTGCCCTTCAGGTTCGCCTTTATTTTCTGCATCTGCTTCGTGGGCATTTTTCGTATGTTCAGCAGCCCTATGACGGAGTACTCTCTCGCAAGAACCGCCAGTTTTTCCACTTCTTCCGCTTTGCGTGATTTAAGCATCCACAATCACCGGTTTACCCATCGTCGTCTTGAGAAGTACACGCTTTATCTGGTTGGCGCCTTTCGGCAACGCTGTTTTCAGCTCGTTCAGCACGGCGTTTACGTTGTCCGCAAGCTTCGCGTCTTCCATGCTTTCAATTCCCACGGGCACGTTAAGAGAAACGGATTCCTGCATCCGCAGCGTGACGGATTTCGTGAAACTTTCCATCATCTTTTCCACGGACATCGTGGGCAGGATAGGCTTGGGCATCCTTCCCTTGGGGCCGAGATATTTTCCGAGCACCTTGCCGACCGTCGCCATGAGCGGCGGGTCGCACAGGAAATATCTGTACTCTTTGAGAGTGGCGCGCATCTTTTTAGTATCGTTGACCATGCTTTCCAGGTCGCCCTTGGTTATGGCATCGGGCAGCTTGTCCGATATTATTCCGACTTTGACGTCCCTCCCGCGCCCGTGCGGTAATGCCACATCTCTGCTGAAGCGCTGCTCGGGCCTCTTCGGGTCTATATTCTTCAGTACGACGTTGAGTTCCACGCCCTGCACGAAGTTTTTCTTCGGCTGGCTTCGTATTTCTTTTATCGCTTCTTCGACTTTCATCCAAACGCCCTCCTGCCGCAGAAGCGCGGCAGTATACGGACTTTACTACGTATCGCCGTAAACTATATAAATACCCCTCGCTTCGCGAGTGCGTATCCCATATTATTATTCAAACGCAGCTATTCTTCCTCAGCCGCCTGTATTCTTTCGTCAAACGATGCCAGCGCCGCGGAGTAGGTTCTCTTCGCCGTGTCAAGCCGCGCCTCAAGCTCGGCTATCTTTCTCGCCAAATCGCGGTAGTTCATATCAATCTCGTTAAGCGAGTCGCTTCGGGCTTCTCCCACGCGGCTCTCTATCGCGAAGAAGCTCTTGCTTATATCGTAGCGGGCGTCTTCTATGCGCTTCGCGATTGCGTCCACGCCCTCCAGCACGCGCTCCATGCTTTTCTTCCTGCCCGCGGCCTCTTCGTCTATCCGGTTTTCAAGATGAAGCTTTTGCAGCAGTGAAATCATCAGCACGAGGATGAATAGCCCCGCCAGCGCCCACAGGCCGGAGAGCACGATTACCGTGGCAACCAGCGCAGCCGCGTAAAGGGCAAGCAGCGTATTGTCGTAGTCCATTGATCAGCTATTTCAGAAAAGGATAAAAAGTCCGCTTGGATAAACGTCAAATGAGCGCACGAATACATAAACCGGCGCGCTACGTAAAAAATCAGACTTTCCTCTTCCCGTCGTCTATCTCACGCTGCACTTCACGGGCATCCTTACCGTCCACGGTCACGCCGCCCGAGAGGCACGTGCCCAGAATCTGCTTCACACGGGCTTTTTTGTCGCCGTACATATTGCCCTCCTTTGAATCGGCTATTTCCAGAATCCTGGCGAAATCCATGTTCCCGCCGTCGCTGACTATTTCGTCTTTCTTGTGCCGCAGCTTCTCGCGCCCAACGGCTTTCCGTATGAGCGACGAAGTGGGAGGCGTGCCCACTGTTATCGTGTATTCCTTGGTTTCCGTGTCAACACTTATTTTCACGGGCACTTCCATTCCCTGAAAGCTCTTCGTCTTCTCGTTTATTTCCGTGACTATCTTGCCTACGTTGACTTTCAATGGCGAAAGGCTCGGCCCCAGCGGAGGCGCGGGCGTGGCTTTTCCGCCCTGAATAAGAACGTCAATAGTTTCTTTCTTTCCCATAATTATCACTCCTTCTTCTTTGAATATATCGTGACCGAGTTCACCGGCACAGTGACGGGTATCGGTATAGCCGCTTCCAAAAATTCCACGGTGACTTCCTGCTTGGTTTCGTCAAACCGCGTCACTCTTCCGCGCTCTCCCTTGAAAGGCCCGCCGATTATCTCCACCACGTCGCCTATCCCAACGTTTATCTGCTGTTTTTCCGCCACGAGGAAGCGCTCTATCTGCGTCATGGGCACGTCCTTGGCTATAAGCCCGCGCACGTGCGGCACGTTTTTCACCGCTTCCTCAACGACTTCCACTTCGCCTTCTGCGAATACGTAGCCCTTTATCTCTTCCGGCCTGAACAGCGCTTTTAGCGACGTTCCGGTCTTCGCCTTCGTTTTTATGCTTTCTATCACGGCATTCTCTCTGCCGGTCGTCGTCCTTATCGTCAATATCATGCATTACCACCTAATAGCATAGCTGCGAGGAATATTACGAATCCCGTCGCGCCGATGATAAGTATTCCGGCGCCTGTTATCTTCGCGCTCTGACCGAATTCGTCCTTGTCGGGCTTGCTCGCGACCTGCAACACCCTGCTTAACCGTGCCAGCGATTCACGTATATCCATTTTCCTTACTTGAAAGAAACGCTTAAATGGTTGATTTCACTAACCCGTTACCCGCCACTTTGAAACAATTTCTGCGGGAACGCCCATTGCAGCCAGCAAGTAGGGCGCGAATTCGTCGAATTCACGCTCACGTCTCTCCCTTGCGATGTCTTCCTCCGGCGTCGTGACATCAAGCGGCATCTCGTCAAGCCTTATTTTCCTGTGATGGGGAAATCTCTTTCCGGCTTCCAAACCCGTATATGTTCTTTCCCAGACGTCGTTACCAAAGACGTAATATTCCTTGCCCGTTCTTGGGCTGTATCCCAATTCAAACGTCCCTTTGTTCTGGCCCAGCATTCTCTTGAACTCCCCCTCAAAGCCCCCTTCGTATTGTGCTTGCTGCTGTCCTGGCGTGTTGAACATCCCAGAAAGAAGAGCGGTCATTCCTTCCTTGGTTACCAATACCTTTGCCAATGGGCTGTAATCCGTCGTCATCTTATCATTCCACGAAGTCTATTCCGAGGCTCTTCTCGATTTCCTTTTTCTTGTGGGTGACGTAGCTCTTTTCGTTGTCCGCTATCCGCGGGGAGTTTATGCCCGTCACTATTATCATCGTGCGTATCGAATCGCCAAGCTCTTTCATTATCTGCGCTCCCCATATTATCTTCGCGTCAGGATTCAATCTTTCAGCCACGGCTTCTACGATTTGCTGGCATTCGCGTATCGTTATGTCGTTGCCGCCTGTGACATTTATCAGCGCCCCTCGTGCACCGTCTATGCTGACGTCCAGTAGCGGATTGTTCAGTGCCCGTTCCACCGCTTCCGTGGCGCGCGTCTCCGTATCCGAATCGCCCATTCCTATCATTGCCAGCCCGCCGCGCGTCATCACGGCGCGCACGTCGGCAAAATCCAGGTTTACAAGCCCCGGTCTCGTGACCAATTCTGTAATTCCCTTCACCGCGTTCACGAGTATCTCATCTGCGACTTTAAACGCAGTCGTAAGCGAAACGTCCGGAACTATTTCCAGAAGCTTGTCATTTGGTATTATGATAAGGGTGTCCACAGCCTTCTCCATATTTTCCAGCCCGTGCTGTGCGTTCTTCATCCTTGTCCTGCCTTCCATGGTGAACGGAATCGTGACTATGCCTACCGTAAGAGCGCCCGCCTTTTTGGCTATCTCTGCCACGACAGGCAGCGAACCTGTGCCTGTTCCGCCGCCCATTCCGCACGTCAGAAAGACCATGTCCGCCTTTTCCAAAGCGTCCTTCAGTTCGTTCTTGCTTTCCTTCGCCGCCTCCTCGCCGACTTTCGGGTCTGCGCCGGCACCCAGCCCGCCGGTGAGCTCTTTGCCGATAAGTATCTTGACATCCGCGTCCGTGTAAAGCAGGTCCTGTGCATCCGTGTTAATGGCAATGGACTGTGCTCCCGTGACGCCTATCTGATTGAGGCGTGATATGGTATTGCATCCGGCACCGCCGGCACCCACTATCTTTATCGTGGCCTTTCTTGTTTCAAGAATCTTCCTCAATTCCTCGTCGCCGGGTTTTCCCCGTCTTGCTTCACCGCTTCCAACACCCACAGAATCACCTTTCGTCAATAAAACTATCGTAAATAATCGATGAAATTATTTAAAGCCCAAAATAGCGAATGCGCGATTTTGCAGGGTGTTTTAAATAGTAGTGGTAGTAATAGTAGTAGTAATGAAAATCAAGTGCAGCAAATGCGGGCACGTCTGGACGACGCGAAAAGAGCGCGTGCCTGTGGCATGCAGCTATTGCAAGACGTCCATGTACTTTCACAAGCCGCTCGTGCTGAAAGAGCAGTGAACGGCGGAAAGGCATAGAGGAGAACAGGAACGAATATTTTATACGTTATTTTTTATAGCCCGCACAACGAAAACCACCTGCCTTCAGCATGTGGATGAGACAATGGCAGGTTAGCGTGTTTCGTAACTAAACGGTAAACAAGT
>JACQIE010000096.1 GCA_016198645.1 Candidatus Aenigmatarchaeota archaeon
GGTTTATTTCCTTTACCCAGCGCGGGTTCTTGTTGAACCATTCATATTGTAACAGTTCTTTCGCCCGCTTTATGTCCACTTCCTTCGCCTTGATTATCGCCTTCTGCAGGTTGTATTTGTAAATATCGCTGACCGTCAATCCTAAAAACCTTGCCTCCGGCGTCGCAATCCGGTCGGAAACGTGTGCGAGGCTTATAGAGCCGGATTTTATCACAGAGTAGATGTAGAATCCGTAGCTGTCCGAGTCCGTGAATACGTAAACCGGCAGCTTATACTCCTTGTTCAATCGTTGAATGAGCAGGCGCGTCCCGCGTGATGGCTGCCCTCCCGTGCCTATCAATATGCACTTGTTTTTTTGCCAGAACTTGTCCTCGTGCAAGCGTTCAAAGCCTGCGTTTTTCTCAACGACCAGCACAAATTCCGCGTCGACTTTGCTGAACTCTATCTCGTCTACGGTGGAAGGGATAGACCACCCGCCGCTTCCGAGCTTGCCCCAGTTTATTTCGTCGCCCCTGTCTCTTATTACAACGTTGCCCGCGACGATTCCCTTTCTATCGGTGGTGAGATGCAGATGCTCGCGTAACGTATCCAAAGCCACTTCTATGTCCACGATGAGCGGGTCGCTCTCCGACTGCTCGTCAAACGTGTTCTCGTTGCTTTCCGGCAGCGTCCTTTTCAGGTTGTAATACATTTCTCTTATGCTGGCATGTATGCTCTCGTCTAAGAGACTTTTGCAGAAAGAGCCGACCATCATCGTTTGCATAAACTTCTTTGAGTGGGCGACGTTGAAGAAGTAGCGCTTCGCGCTTTTGTCGCCGAGAACAAGCTGTTTCGTTCTCTTGTCAAACACGACGTTAGACAGAGTCCTTAGCGGTATGTCTATGCTCGGGCTGCCTTCCTCGTTCAGCGTCGTGATGACTTTCTCGCCCATTTCGGCAAGCTTCTTTTTCGTTTCTTTTATTTCGTCTGCCATGATTATTCACTTTCCTGCTCTTCTTTCCCTTCTTCCGCCTGTAGAGGCGCTTCTTCGCCGTTGTCGCCCGCCTTTTGCGCCGCTTCCTTCAGGCGGTTTTTGTTTTCTATAATCTCTTTCAGTTTCTTAAGTATGGCTTTCTCGTCCTTGCCCGTGAGAATGTGCAGCGCTCCCGCGATTTCGCTGGAGTAGCGCTCAAATATCTGCAGGCGCCGCTGCTGGTCGCCCGCCCGCCGCTTGCCCGACAAATAGCGTGACAGTTGCCGTCCTGCATCCTGTATAGCCAGCTTTATCTCCTTTATTATGTCAGGATACGACGCTATGGCTTCCTTGCTTTCCGAGACAAAAGGCACCCACGACGATGACATATGGATGACGAGTATTACCGGACCGACCGGCAGGTTGCTGCCGGATTGCTGCAGCCCGTACCGTTTCCATTCTATTTCTTTCACCGCTTCCATTGTCGCGCAGGCGCCCGCCTGGTACATTAGAGGTACGCGATTGGCAAAGCGCAGTATTGTCATCTGCTCGTCGCTTTTTAGGTCGCCACCGTAAGCGATGCCTACCTCTATCTGGAACGGGTTGCCGCGATAGACGGAAGGCTCACGCGTCACGGCCAACGTAAATTCAGAAGACGGATATTCCTTTTTCATGCTCTTTTCCAGCTCTTTCTCTCCGATGGGGGAAAGGCAGTCAAGAGGCGGCCGCTGCAGCTTGGCTCGTTGCATTGCCCCGAGCAGCGCGTCTATTTCCTCGCGTGTCAGCGCGGCGGGTATTTTTTGCGTGTCCAGCTTCGCCGCGGCGCATATGTCTTTCGCGCTTTGCGCGCCCGTTGAAGAGAAGTCGTTAGCTATGAACGTTGCGAGCGTCCTGCTCTTGGTTGAAGCAAGCATGCGCAGCAGTATCCCGAATTCTATCCCGTAAGGATGCGGCAGAATCTCTTTCGGCTGCTTCGGCAGCTCGTTCACGCTCCGCGGGAAAATCGTTTTCACTCCGTCCGGTGCAGTGAAAGTTATTTTGGCGTAAGGATTGGATATGGAAGTCTGCTTCAAGTAGTCGTCAATGCCCTGCACTTTCCTGTAGCGCCCGGTCATCTCTATCGAAACGATAACGCCGCTGTCTTTTATCGGGGACTCCACTTCCTCATCTTTGACAATCTTCGGCTCGTTTTTCAGCGTGTCTATCGCCAGTTCCACGTACGTTGCCTTCTTCTGCGTATTGGTCTTCGCCCATATTCGCGTGGGCTTTCCCGTGGTTAGTTGAGAGTAAAGCACGACAGCTGATATCCCAATGCCCTGCTGGCCGCGACTGTTGTGGCATGACACGCCCCCAATACCGCCGACAAAATTCTCGCATTCAGGAACGGAAATATCGTACACGAAGTCATAGCCTTCGTTGATGATATCAATCGCCGTTATAGGAACCATCAGGATATCCGTGTCTTGCATAGTCAAAAGTCTGGTAGAGTTATAATATAGAGACCTCGTTTTCGTGGCGTTACTCGTCTTAAAGATGTAAGATGCGTTTATGTCGCTGCCGTATATGGAAACTACATGGGCAGTATACGGCTCCTTTCCGAGCCCCCTGCCGGTCTTTTGCGTTTTGCATGCCGTTATTCCCTGTATCGCCCATAGATACATGAGTTCGTTTGACAGGCGCTCGCTCACGGTACTGAACATGAGGCAGTTCCTCCCTTTGACTTTGTGGCCGTCGCCCTGATGCAGGGCGTCTATGAAATGCTGCCTGTTTTCTCCGCTTGCCCGGAAGACAAATTCGGGTATGTGCTTGTTATGCGCGCCTCTTCCGCACAGCTTTTCCAGCAGCGTGCTTAGGATGTTGCCGAATATCTTGATTCTGATGCTTCTTTCGCGGGGTTCCACCGTGAAGTGCACACCCATCCTTCTTGCGAATCCTATGGTTTCTTCTATCAGGCTGTCCTCATGCTTCCCGAATGTCAGGCCTATCTGCCTCTTGTCTACGTGCCCTTCTGCCACGAAAAGGCCGAGGAAGCGCATGAAAAACCTCTCAAGCTTCAGGGTTACGGGAATCCTCGTGAGCCTCCCGTGATGGTAGGATTGAAGGACACAGTCTTTCAGCTTCTGCGTTGGCACGAGCTTCAGCGCCAGATGCAGCGGCAGGAATCCCTTGTTCGTATATTGGTTCCAGCTATCGTCCAAGATGTCAATGCCGCCGATTCTGTAGTATCTCCTGCTCTTGTCCGTTTTTTTGTGTATAGTGGCGGACTTTTTGAGCAATTCGTTGAATACATCATGTTCTATACCATAGACATAAAACCAGTTGCTATTGACGTCTTCTGGTTGCAGATAATCCAGTACGTTTATTTCGTCCGTTTCTTCAGGCGGAGTTATGGTTCTCGGAACGGCAAGGAAGCCCCCTACCTTGAGGTTTCTGGCTTCCACCGCTTTCAGTTTGCCGCCTTCAGCGGAAAACAGGCTGTGGCATCCCGTTACTTTTATTTCTCTGTTGCCCGCGAGTTTTATTTTCAATATTTCATTTTCCCTTCTGTGGCGTATTACATGGCTGACTTTCCGGAATGCGTATTTGTATTCTTTCCAATCGAAGGAAGGACCCTTTATGTCAAGGGAAGAAACGTCTTTGATTTCTTCTCCCTCGCAATAGCGCTCCACCAATTCCCCGATAGGCAGTATCTCCATCTTTCCGTCAATGAGCGCCATCACAGGCTCGTCATGCGTCAGCGACTGGCGGAGCCGATGAAACTTACTGCCGTAGAGAAGCTTGCCGAA
>JACQIE010000092.1 GCA_016198645.1 Candidatus Aenigmatarchaeota archaeon
ATACACCAGCTGAGCTACCGAGGCACTAACCATTACAATAATCAGAAACGGATTTATACGGGTTGTCTTTGCTATCCGCGTGAGAAGAATTCAATAAAATTCTTCCTCCGGTTTCTTGGATGCTTCATTATGTCCCTTATTACCGAAGGCTGTATTTCCGGTCTATGGCTGACCATCGTAGTTAGAACTTCCGTGCTCGTCGTCTTTCTGAATTTCAAATGCCGCCCCTTTACTACGGTCACTTGTTCAAATCCGTTGCTCTTCAAGATTTTAATAATTTCATTGCGCGGCAGCGGATGTATTTTGCCTTGCATCGGAGAACACATCATCTGCTCTTTACAGAACTGTTAACCGCAACGTTATCTACGGGCAAGTCAATAGGAACGGTCTGTATGTTCACATGCGTCATAGTTTCTATCTTGGGCTTTTTTGTGTACGGGTCTGACATATAATCGTCTATCATGTCTACGATACTTTCCACGGCTTCCTTTTCCGTTTCGCCCTGCGCAGATATGTCTAACAACGGCGTTTTTGCTATCCACTCATTATTTTCCTTAAAAGTGAATATAGGCAATTTAATTTTGCTTACAGACTCTAAGCTCTTTCTTAGCAATTCCTGCACATAAGGAGGCAATTTCTTCACGTCCGAAAGACTGCTTATTTCTTTAATTACTTCTTCCAAACTCGCTTTGTCCGTTTTTTGATTCCATCTTAGACGCCCTGTGATAAGGATAAAGCTGAAAACTTATAAACCTGTCTCAAACGACGCCCGCGCCCAATAGGTTTAGTGTGATGAGCGCGTAAGCCGTTAGAAGAAAGCTGATTACAGTCGCGGCTACGGTTGCCATTGACGACGGCGTATCGAGGCGGAAAAGCTCCTTTACGCCGCGATAAAAGGTCGCCACGCCCAGCGCGAAGGACGGGAATAGAATAGACATGGAAATCGGCCACGTGCCCGGCGCCGCGGTCATGAGCGAAGCAACGAGCAGACCGAGCGACGGAACGAATATAGAATAAACAACGGCTGTGAAGCCTTCGTAGTATCTTCCTCTTCCGCCGACGGTAACGGCTATTATCTGCGTTGTCCAGCCGAAAACCATTGCCATCAGTATCGTCATGAAGAAGGAAACCGCGCCAAGGCTTATTATCATTAAGGGAGTTACGGACGGTGCGGAGAGGCGAAAGACCGCGAAAACCAGCGCCACTGACAGGAGAAAAGACGAAGTAAGCAGTATATTCACAGACTTGCCCATGCTTTTGCTTTTCCGCGCGCGGGCGAGGCTGGAACCGGGATTCCTTATCAGCTCAAACGGCATTGTTTTAATTGCCGCCGTCCCAATATAAAACTTTCGGAATAAGGAGATACGATGGACAAGGAAGAAATCAGGAAGAAACGCGAGGAAAAGTGGATAGAAGCGTGGTTCATGATAGAAGTCATGGCAGTGGACGAGACCGTCGCGAAAGAAGCGCTGGAAAGCCATGTGAAAAAGCTTGAAAACGAAACGCCGGTTTTTGAAGTCGTTTATCAGGACTCGGCAAAGGTGGAAAATCCGACTCCAACAGTCAAGGAAGCATACTCGAAGATATGCGAAGTCAAGCTGTTTGCGCGGGACGTGACGTCACTACTACGGTTGGTGCTCATGTACGGTCCGGCGGCAATAGAGATAATGGGGCCGAAAAGCAAAGACGTAAGCATGGAAGAGCTGCAGAATATCTCCAACTCCGTAGCCGGGCTCATGCACCAGTTCGCTTCTGCCGGGGTCGGCGGAGTGGTCATATCGCCGACCAAGAAATAACAGTAAAGAACATTTTATATACAACTTTTTCCCGTGGCAAAGGAGGATATGTAAGCGGCGCGTAATCGTATAATAATATAGCATACGGCACGGAAGACGCACGGCTTGCCGTCTCGTGCGTCAATCTGGTTACAGCAAAAAGGGGAGAGTAAGAGATAATATGGCATCGACTTTTTGCTGTGGCAAAAAGGGGATATTTAAGTGATTTCGATAATAACTATTGATATGAAAATTTTGCTTCTTGCGCTGCTCTTTGTAGCCGTTTCCGGCGCAGCCACGATAGACAGATGGGACACAACAGTCTCGCTGCGCGACGACGGAACGGCAGTATGGAACGTCAAAATAAGCTATGCCGAACCCGTGCAGAAGAGCGACTACTTCATAGTGTCGTCGGTCAAGGACATCCATGTCACCGCGGACGGCAGGGCGGCAGATTGCGCGGCAGAGCCTCTTCCAGTAGGCACTTCCATAGCCTGCAAGACGTATGGACAGAATTTCACATATTCGTTCATGGCAAGCGAGATGCTTTCCAGATTCGGGGGTTTCAACCAGTTCGCCTACCGTTTCGGCGTGCCGATAATCACGGCCGTTTATACGGTGAAGGTCGAGCTTCCCATAGGGGCATCGCTGGCGCAGGAAGAAGAGCTGCAGGGCACAGGCAGGCAGAGCTATGAGCCTGCATGGAACGAAGCTCTAAAAATATCTGCCAGCGGCTCGGACGGAAGGGTCATATACATACAATGGGCACTGAAAGATCCCACGCTGGGGGAGACGTTTGACGCAGGCGTCATTTACAAGACGTTCGGCTATACCTCCCAAATAGCGGCGTTCCTTATAATATTGGCGATAATAGCGCTATTCATGGGGATGATGTACGTATTCAGGAAGAAGGATTATCGCCATATATTGCCGGTGCTCACGGACGCGGAACGGAGAGTGGTAGAGATAGTGATGAGAGAAGAGAAGCCCGTGGACCAGAGGAAGATAATAAAGGATTTGGACTATTCAAAGCCCAAGGTATCGCGGATTGTGCATGACCTTGAGCAGCGCGGGCTCATCTCCGTGCAGCGCAAGGGCAGGAGCAACGTTATAAGCATGAAAAAGACGCATCAAAACGAGGAAAAAAAGGAAGAGGACAAAAAGTCGTCTAAATAGACCAATTCGCTTAAATATAAGGTTTGGAACTTTAATACTGCGACTATGCCTTTTGTAAACTATTAGACGATATTTTCACTATTACTTGGTGTATATGTGAAACTGTTTCACGTCAGTCTTATATATATACCCTGCGCATAGCAGAGAAGAGAAAGGCGCACCTATCAATGCGCTTTTGACGGCCCGAAAGGGCTTGTAAACACAAAGGTGGAAAACGAAAATGCAACTAAGAAAATTGGCAGCCGCAGGCGCAATATCTGCGCTTATGGCAGGAGCCACAATCGGTTTTGCAGCCGACCTATCCAGCTATCCGCAGCCTTTCGTATCCTCTACCGGCAGTGCTGACTTCCTCGTGGTTGTCGGTTCAACGGGAACGGATGCGCAAGGGCTCGCAAGCGACGTTGCTGCGGCAGTAGACGTAGCAGCTTCGCTCGGTAGCAGAGCAACCAAAGACACAACGGTAGGCGCAACAACTGGCGGTGTTTCTGTCAGCGGTGAAGGAAAAGAAGTAGCAACAGCTAACACGAAGATATATCTGGATGACACTCTCGGCAAGTCCGGAGTAAGAAACACAATGACAAAAGACGAACTGCCTGCCCTTTTGGCAGACGGCACAGTGGTAGACACAAATGGAACATCTTATAAATACCAGCAATTCATCTACCTGACGCCGAGCGACACAGCTTCAACGAGCGCGTTCAGACTACAGTTCGCCAAGCCTGGTGCAGGCGGTTCTGAAGACCCAGAATATACAATAGGGTCTGACATAACCACTTCCCCAAGCAGCACGACCTATCTGTACAGAACGACTGTGAGCTTTGACAAATCTTTGCCTAAATCAACAGCAATAGGCCAGAAGATAACGCTGTTCGGCAAGGAATACACGATACACAGCGACACAACGTTCACAGGAACGGCAAAGCTCGTTTTGGCAGGCGGCTCTGACAAGACTGTCATGACTGGTGCAGAAACAAAGGACATAACGGTAGCCGGCAAGACCTATAAGGTAAACTTCGTGGGCGCAAGCAGCACGACCGTAGGCATCGTCAACGTCAACGGCGAACAGAAAAGCATAACAAAAGGCACGTCCCAGAAATTCGGCGACCTGTCCATATACATGGACGACGTGTTCTATCTGTCCACGACTGACCAGACACAGAACTCCGGAACGCTGCTCATAGGAGCTGACAAAATAGTACTGCAGAACAGCGCTAAAGTCAAAGTAGGCGACAACGAAGACTCTGTAGACGGAACGTCTGTTTCTCTAACAACGTCCGGCGACCAGATATCCGCGTTTACGATATACACGTCCGCTAAAAGCACGTCCGCTGACTTCATAAAGAAGGGCGGAAAGCTCGCAGACCCGACGTGGAAGAGCTTTGACCTGTCGTTCAGCGGACTGTCAGTTGATAAAACCGACGCCGCGCGAGACGTTGTATCCCTCCAGAACTCCGGTGACAACGACTTGCAAGTAACGTTCACGGACTATAGAGGAAGCACGAACACGTTTGTGTTTGCCCATAAGGCAACTTCCGCCGGTACGGTGTTCAGCTTGCAGGACGGGAGCGCAAAGACGATACATGTCGTAGAGAATGAAACCATATCGCAGGACCAGTATTTTGTATCGGACGCAGGACAGTTCGGCCACATATATAAAGTGACGAGCGTAACTGCAGACGGAACAAGCTCTGCATCCATAGGATTGAGCGACGTCATGTCCGGCACAACGCTGACTGTAACACTGGGAACGGACAACGCTGACACCAAAGTAATAGACGGGCAGTCTTATTACTTCCAGGCACAAAGCGCGACTACGTTCACGGTAACATGGGGCACAGGAGCTTCAACCAACAACACCGGTTCCTTTGTCACGGCATTCCCTGTGATAAAGACGCAGAGAGGCGGAAGGCTTGCGATAGTAGCACCTAACCAGACAGTGCAACTAAGAGAGGGCCAAAACTTGAGCTTGCCTACAGGTGCAGTGCAGTTCACGTCGTCCTCAAACTTCGGAATAGCAAGCCTCGCGGCTGTAAACAGGGAAGACGGAACGACATCAGTTGGAAACATAACCAGCTTCAATGTATCTAGCGCAGAAGTGCGTAATGGTATATTAACACTGGGCAGAACTGCAACTGGTGCTGCGACGTACTACCTTGCAGCAAGCGGCCATGTAGTGAACAGGTCCCTTACCTTGAACATAACTCTGGCGTCATCTACGGCCGGTGCGAACGTAACACAACCAGCCATTCTCCTTGTTGAGGAGAAGGACAACACAGGCGACGAGTACAGCGTCATCGTGCCTGTAACGACGGAAGCAAGCGGCTCTAACAACGTAGCTAAAGCCGACACTCCGACGTTCACGGCAGACGAGGACAGCTCGTCTCTTGGAAGCAACTCTGACATAACGCACTACGTTGACCTCTGGGGTGCGTTCGCAGTGAGAAACACGAACGGACAGGACACCATAAAGGTGTACTATCCTGACGAGCAGGTATCTGCCGATGTGTTCGTGCTATCATCGGGCGCAATAACGTCAGCGTCAGGCAGTTCAGGCGGTGCTGTAGTGAAGGAGTCCGTGCCTATATCCACGGCTGTAGCACGTTTAGACAGTGAAGTAGACGCCACGTCCAGACAGACCAAGAACCTTATCTTGGTAGGCGGACCGGTTGTCAACTCGCTTGTCGCAGAACTGGCAACAGCAGGCAAGACGTGGGACAGGGCAAAGTACCTCACCAACGGCGAGGGAACGTATGTCCTTGACTATGTAGACGGCGCATTTGCCTCGGGCAAAGCCGCTCTCGTAGTTGCTGGACACAGCGCAGCCGACACAAGAAGCGCCGCAGCCAAGCTTGTCAACCCAATAGCTTTAGTGGGAGCAAGAATGGCGTGGAAGAACAACGTCGTGCTGTCTGACACAGCGTAAGCCTAAACTTATTTGATTTTTTTCTTTTTTTTCTTTTCATTTTGACCGGTTAGCTTGGCGAATAATTATGAATAATTGACGCGAAAGGCGTTGCAAACGAGAAGGAAATGACTCACCGCGCATTGTCGGATTTTTGCGGGAGCGGATTCGTTTTTACTACGAGGAATTCAAAGATTCCTCACTCCATAGAAAGTGTTGTACTTATTGTCGTTTGGTCATGGGATGCTAACCCGCACTTGTCTTTCGTCTGGCGGACGAATGATGACGCTATATTAAAAATTAAAGAGCTATAGTGTGCTGACGGCATAAATGACATGATTCAGGGTGAGAGTGACCGTTCCGTTCATACGGCGAATTTATCCGGCTTTTGGCGTTCCAAACGCCATATCCTGACGATTTTCTCTTTGAGCCGCAGAAATCTTTATATATGGCGCCATGACAGGAATCTAACGTGAATCCGAAGTTCGTGCTTTTCGTTTTGGCGTTACTAGTTGTCTCTGTTTCAAGCGCGGCGGTAACAGTAAACTCGCCGGCGAATGCGACGAACACGACGGACAGCACGCCTGAAGTATACTTTACAATAACCAATGAAAGCGCCAGCTATAATTTCACGGTTTATGTTGACGGTATTGCAGCCATAACAACTAACACAACCAATACGACCGATAATAATACGCAAGTGGCTTTTAATTTCACATCTCTCATTAACGGAACGCACAGATTTTTCATTGAGGTCAGAAACAGCACTAACAACCTGTCTGGCACTAACTCGACTCTCGTAACGATAACGGTAGACAACGTGAATCCGGGCGTATCTATAACGTCACCGGGTAATTCAACGAACACGACGGATAGCACGCCGGAAATATTCTTCAATATTACGGATAACGTTCATAATGCGACGAACATTACTTACAGGATATACATGGACGGCGTCATGCAGACTGCGAACGATACAACCAATAACACGAATATCGCTTACAACTTTACGGCTTTGACGAACG
>JACQIE010000094.1 GCA_016198645.1 Candidatus Aenigmatarchaeota archaeon
ACTATGGCACTGTGTAAATTAAGCTTTGCTCGCAAAAATCCAATAAGATTAAAAGCCTTCCATCCGAGTTAAAGCTATGGACATCGGGATAACCGGTTACGGCGCTTATGTTCCGCGCTTTCGCATAAAAGCCGAAGAGATAGCCAAAGTCTGGCATCAGGACGCAAACGTGATAAAAAACGGACTTAAAATCTTTGAGAAAGCTGTTCCTGCGGCGGACGAGGACACGATAACGATAAGCGTGGAAGCGGCGAAGAACGCGCTCGCCAGAGCGGGCGTGGCGCCGAAAGACGTGGGCGCGCTTTTCATCGGCAGCGAAAGCCATCCTTACGCCGTGAAGCCGTCCGGCACCGTTGTAATAGACGCGCTGGGCATAGGCCCGGACGTGATGGTCGCTGACTTCGAATTTGCATGCAAAGCCGGCACTGCAGGAATACAATGCTGCCTCGGCTTGGTCAAATCGGGGATGATAAAATACGGCATGGCAATAGGCGCGGACACGGCGCAGGGAAGGCCGGGCGACGCGCTGGAATACAGCGCCGCCGCGGGCGGAGCGGCTTTTGTCATAGGCGCAAATCCGCTTGCTAAGATACTGGACACTTACTCTTATACGACGGATACGCCGGACTTCTGGCGCAGGGAAGGACAGCCTTATCCGCTGCACGGGGCACGATTCACCGGAGAGCCGGCATACTTCAAGCACGTCATCGCCGCAACGAAGGGGTTGCTGAAAAAAACGAAGATGAACGCGGAGGATTTTGATACGGTCGTATTCCACATGCCTAACGGCAAGTTCCCCCGTGAGGCGGCGAAGAAGCTGGGAATACCGGAAGAGAAGATAGCGAAAAGCCTCATCGTCGAAACAGTGGGCAACACTTATTCCGGCTCGTCGCTTTTGGGGCTCGTCAATGTGCTGGACGGCGCGAAACCGGGCGAGAAAATTCTCATGACGTCGTTCGGCTCCGGCGCGGGCAGCGACTCGTTTGCGCTGGAAGTCACGGCGCGGATAAAAGCAGCGCAAGGCAAGGCGAAGACGCTCGCGGACTACATAAACAAGAAAACGTATATTGATTACGGGACGTACGTTAAACTAAGGAGGAAGCTGAGACTATGACGCCGATGACGAATCCGGACTTTATCATGATGGTAAACAAGCAACGCATACAAACCGAGTTGGAGAAGCGTCTGGGTAGGCATCTGGAATATCAGGGCCGCACGCCGCCCTGTGACGAAATGCCGGAATATCTGTATTTCGCGGCGTACACGGATGAAGCCGCCAGATACGTTCTCAGGGTATCACACGGCAATACCGATGTATTTAGGTTTACTGTAGACGTGGCGACTACTCCCGACGATGGGGCATCCCTTTACAAATATATGGACACGTTTACTCTGAAAGGCGGGCCGCTGACTGCGGCGGTGAGGTATAACGATGCGTAAAATCGCGGTTGTAGGCTTCGGGCAGACGAAGTTCGGCGAGCTTTGGGACAAGTCACTGCGTGATTTAGCGGCAGAAGCCGGAGCTCTGGCACTCAAGGATTCAACGCTCGACGCAAAGCGTATAGAAGCCCTTTACGTCGGAAGCATGGCGCCCGGGCGATTCGCGGGGCAGGAGCATCTCGCTGCCATGGCAGCGGACCAGCTTGGGCTCAATCCGATACCGGCCACGCGCACTGAAGCGGCATGCGCTTCCGGCGCAACGGCGTTCCGGGAAGCCGTCAACGCGGTGGCGTCGGGCAAGCACAACATAGTTATGGCGCTGGGCGCGGAGAAGATGACTGACCTCAAAACGAGCGAAGCCACGACTGCGCTGATGGGCGCCGGCGACCAGGAGTGGGAAGCCGGCATCGGCTTAACGTTCCCGGGGCTCTACGCGCTGATGGCACGGGCTCATATGGCGAAATACGGCACGACTTCCCAGCAGCTTTCGACGGTTTCCGTCATCAACCACAGGCACGGAGCGAAAAATAAGAAAGCCCAGTATCCGTTTGAAATCACACTCGAACAAGTTATGCGGTCGCCGATGGTCGCCGACCCGCTAAGGCTGCTGGACTGCTCGCCGATAACAGACGGCGCTGCTGCCGTTATCGTAGCATCGGAAGACGTGGCGAAGAAGCTCAACCCGGCGTGGGTTCTGTCTGTACAGCAGGCTTCCGATAGCGTGGCGCTGCATGACAGGGCGAGCTTCACTGAAATAAACGCGGCTTGCGTTGCCGCGAAGAAGGCTTATGAAGAAGCGAAACTGTCCGCGAAGGGCATAGACGTTGCAGAGGTTCATGACTGCTTTTCGATAAACGAGATACTGGCAGTGGAGGCGCTGGGCTTCTGCCCTGCCGGCAAAGGCGGCGAGTTTGTGGAAGCTAATGCAGTAGCGGTGGGTGGTGAGAAGCCGACTAACACTACAGGCGGGCTGAAGTCGATAGGGCATCCTGTCGGGGCAACGGGAATACGGCAGATAGGCGACATCTACTTGCAGCTCACGGGTAGAAGCTGTAACCAAGTGAAAGGCGCCAAGCGTGGCATAGCGCTAAACGTCGGCGGCTCAGGTGCGACTGCCAATGTTACAATACTCGGAGGTAATGTATAATGCCGCACCGCTCTACTGTAGCTATGGAATGGAGGCTCAAGAAAGGGCGTTACGCTATGCTGGGTAGTGAATGCAAGGCGTGCCGCGAGCTTTACTTCCCGGCACGGCTGTTATGCCGCAAGTGCCGCAGCGAAACGACGGAACGGGGTTTTTCAGGCAAGGGAAAGATAGTGACGTATACGACCATAAGCACGGCGCCTGCCGGCTTCGAAGAGTATGCCCCTTACGGCGTGGCACTGATAAAACTGGATGAAGGGCCAACCGTCGCCGGGCAGATTGTGAATGGAGAGGAGATGTCTATAGGTAAGAGCGTCGTACCCGTGTTCCGCCGCCTTAATCAGGACGGGGAAGCGGGTGTAATACACTATGGGACGAAGTTTGAAGTGGTTTGATTCCTCGCTTTCTGTGATAACGCTGTTAATCCGTGGTTGTAAGCTACCCTATCGTTTCTTGTGGAAAGATGCGACGCTCGTTTCTTTTGGACCGTAGAACGATATAAAACAACTAAAATACAAAAAACTATTAAAAATATACAACCACTACTTCATATAACATTGTTATAAGAAATATTTCATTATTATTAGTGCTCCATAGGAAATGATGGGGTGGCCGTCCACGAAATTATTACGGTTTACTGATGATTTGTCGGGAAGAATGATGTGGCGGAACATGAAAATAATTTTTGAAATGTGTTGCGGAGTAGCAATAAGTATATAAGGCGCCGCGAAGAATATACAAGCTTCATAGGAAATGCTGGTACCCTTGTTTCTTTTCCAGCGTAAATTGTGGGGTGTGGTGTATGGAGAGCTTACTACAGGGAAACATCTTCTCGCATTATATGCAGAGAAGGACGCTTTTTGCCGACAAGAATGTGCTTACATCCTCGTTCGTGCCGGAAAACATTCCACACAGGGAACAGGAAATACAACAGATGAGCGCTGTGCTCGCGCCGGCGCTCCGAGGCTACCACACGAGCAATTTATTTGTATATGGAACGTGCGGTACCGGCAAGACGATATGCAGCCGGTTCGTGCTGTCACAGCTGGAGCAGGCGGCGAGGCAGCAGGGGATAACGATAAAGACCGTTTATATCAACTGCAAGATGGAGAAAGTTTCGGATACTGAATATCGTTTATTTGCGCAGATACTGAAGCAGTTGGGGGAGGATGTTCCTTACACAGGGCTGCCGACGGACGTTGTTTACAAGAGATTCTTCTCCAAAATAGACGAAACCGAACAGACTGTCGTGCTTGTGCTGGACGAGATAGACACGCTTTACAGGAAGATAGGCGACGACATACTGTATAATATTACAAGGATAAGCAACGAGCTGAAGAAGGCGCGGCTTGCGGTTGTCGGGATAACGAACGACACGTCTTTTTACGACAGCCTGGACGTGCGCGTTAAATCATCGTTAGGCAGTGAAGAGATAATGTTCCACCCCTATAACGCGGTGCAGCTGAAGGACATACTCACAATGCGCGCCGCCACGGGCTTTGCGGCGGGTACCGTGCCCGAGGATGTGATAAACAAATGCGCCGCGCTGGCGGCGCAGGAACACGGCGATGCGCGCAGGGCGCTCGACCTGCTGCGGGTTGCCGGTGAGGTGGCGGAGAGGAACGGCTCGCCGACGATAGTGGAAGAGCACGTGGACATGGCGGAAGATAAAATCGACCTGGACAGGGTAACGGAAACCGTGAAGTCCCAGCCCGCGCAGTCGCAAATAGTGCTGCAGTCGGTGATAAAGATCCAGGAAGACGTCGCCAAGAAGGAGAAATGGACGGACAGGCGGATACTGACGGGCGACGTGTTTTCGCGCTACGAAGAGCTGTGCAGGAACAACGGGCTGAAAGTCCTAACGCAGAGGCGCGTCAGCGATTTGATAGGCGAGCTGGACATGCTCGGCATCATAAACGCAAAAATCGTATCGAAGGGCCGCCACGGCAGGACGCGGGAGATAACGATGCCCGTCAACGACGTGGCACTGGCGAAGATGCGCGGCTTTCTGGACGGGCGGTTTTGCTGATGGAGAAGCAGGATATCGTGGCGGCGCTGCTGGAACGGGGGCAGCTGATAACGCCTTCGGCGCTTGACGAGGCGTATATGCGCGGCGCAGTGCCTTCTTCCGACAAGTTTATTATCGACGCGCTCACGGAGGACGTGAAAATCATGAAAAACTTGGCGGCAAAGCCCAAAGAAGCGGACACGAAGATGTATCTGGAATTCTACGTTTCAAAATACAACAAGATGAAAGAAATATTTACTTCGCGCTTCAGCCGCGATTTTGTTTCTCTGAACAAGCTCGATGCCTCGCGCTCGGAAGTGTCGGTCTTTGGCATAGTCAAAGATATGAAAGGCAACACGATAGAGCTGGAGGACATGACGTCTTCTATATCAGTGGTCTTTGACGCGCCGATAGAAAAAGTGGAGCGGGACGACGCGATAGCCGTGGAAGGCGCAAGCGGCGGCAAAGTCGTGTACGGCAAGAAGATACTCTTTGCAGACATACCGATAAGGCAGCCCACTACCGGGCAGGGAAGGGCGTGTTTTGTTTCGGACCTGCGCTTAAACGAGACGCCGCCTGCGGACGTGGAGCGGTTCTTCAAGTGGTTCAGCAACGAGCAGCTTGATTACCTTTTCATATGCGGCGACGTCGGCGACAAAGCGGCGCTAGAACGACTGATAAGCATGCACTGCGCGGGGCGGAAGGTCATTGTGTCTCCGGGGCAGGCGGACGGCGGCGAGTATCCGCAGACGCCGCTTGACGTAAAAGGCGCGATATGCGTTTCAAACCCGGCCGTAGTTGAAGCAGGCGGACTGAGACTCTTAATGGCGCGGGACTTTGACATAACGATGCTGCGGAAGAGATATCTCGGCAGAAGCAAGGTAATACTGCCGGAAGATTTTTTAGTGCTCGACGTGGTGCCGGACATCGTGCATTGCGGCAGGACCGGGCAGCCGCGCGTAGAGAATTACAAATCCGTGAGCATCGTGAACAGCGGCTCACTGCTCGAAGAGTTCAAGCCCGTTGTCATCGACTTCGCAACGCGGGACGTGAGGCAGGTTATGATATGATAT
>JACQIE010000003.1 GCA_016198645.1 Candidatus Aenigmatarchaeota archaeon
GACTGGCCGGACATCTTTGCCCCGAAGTTGACTCTGTCCCCTCTGTTGTGCGTTGCGAACGGCACGAGCGACGCGGACAGCCCCAGCATTATGGCGGGGTTTATTTCCATGTGCGTTGTTTCTCTTGACAGATGCGCGTCGTCTACTGCTATAAGCGCGTCGTTCTCTTCCTCCGCGTCAAGCAATTCTATCACGCTTTCCTTGATGAGGTCATTCCATTTCATGCCGTTCTCAATGCGCTCTATGACGTCCTTGGTGAGCGTAGGCTTGCCGTCCCTGACTATTATCACCGGCCTTTGCACCCTGCCTGAATCCGTATTGATATGGACTTCCTCGAATTCCGGAACCCACGAAACATTGACGGAAGCGCTTATCTCGCCCTTCCTTCTCTTGTTTCGCACAAAGTCAACTACCTTTTCCGGCGCGTCTGTAGTTGCCACCATCATCCCGTCCATGAATATTGCGCAGGGGCCGCTTTCTTTTTTTAGCGTAGTCTCTATGAGGCTCCTGTCCTTCGCGGAAGCCGTGTCGGTTATAACCGCGAATACCGCAAGGTATTTTCTGAGGCCTATGTTCACTCCTTCCGGCGTCTCTTCCGCGCAAAGCCTGCCCCAGTGCGTCGGGTGCAGCGCGCGCGCTTCAAAATGTTCCTGCGATGAGCTTAGGGGGGAAATGACGTTTCTCAGGTGGGCTATCGTTCTTACGAAGTTGGTTCGTTCAAGCCGCTGGCACACTCCTGTCCTGCCGCCGACCCACTGACCCGTTGCCATGTGCGAGATTATTCTCTTCGTCAGGTATTCGCTTTCGACTATCGACTGTATGGAAGGCATCTTGCCCCTTTTCACAAGCTTCTGGTACGAGTAGACTATGCGCGATACCAGCCCGTATTTTCCGAGCAGCACGGAGCGGAACAATATCTCAAAGAAGTCCGCCACCATCCTCAGGCGCTTGTTCCCGTAGTGGTCTATATCCTGCTCTTCAATGTTGTTGAGCCCGAGTCGCAGGACTTTGCGCACGACCTTTGAAAGATAAGCGGCTTTCTCAAGGCGGTTCTTCCTGTTCTGCCCGAGATGCGGCAGCAGGTATTTGTCCAGCAAATCATTAACACGCTTGTCCCTATACTCCTTCTGCGGAATCTTGATTTTTTTGCCCATGTATTCTTTTGCGTCTTCCACGGTTTTCACGTCCGTTTCATAGAGATTGAAGTATATTTCCTGCATTTCCTTCGGCTCTGTGGTGATTGACTCTATTATTTCCTTGTCCGTCTCCATCCCGAGTGCGCGCAGCAAAACGACGACGGGCATCTTCTTCATGTTGGCGAAAGAAATGGTGACTATGCCGCCCTTGCGCTCGACCAGATGGCGCTGCACGAAGCCTGCCGATTCGGAGTTTATCCGTGCCGTTTCCAGGTCGCCCTTCTTCTCTATAATGGGGCGATTGGAGAGGACTTCTTCCATCATGACTATGACGCGCTCGGTGCCGTTGATTATGAAATATCCGCCCGGGTCGTCCGGGTCTTCTCCTGCCTCTATCAGTTGGTCACGTGTGTATTCAGATATAGTACACGCGCCGGATTTCACCATTATCGGGACGTCGCCTATTTTGACCTCCTGCGGGTCCTGTTCCACGCCGTTTATTATCGGTATCATCTCGATGTAAAGCGGCGCTGCGTAAGTGAGATTTCTTATCCTGCATTCGTTCGGCGTTACGATGCGCACGGCGCCGTCCGCTTCCTTTATGCTCGGCTTTGGTATGCGGACTTTTCCGAGCCTTATCTTGAATTCCGCGAGGTCTGGCGTCTCCAGCTGGATTTCGCCTATGTCGTCGAATATTTTCTGTACGCGCTTCTCCACGAATTCGTCGAAAGACTTGACGTGGTGTCCGTAGAATCCGATGGATTCCTTGAAGGCGCGGAGAAGAGCCTTATAAGCGTAAGAATTGCCAGTTATCATGCAACCACCCTGTAAAAATAAAGAGGCTCGCCGTCAAAGACGCGCGTTATCTTCAACACGTCCCCTTTTTTCGCCCCCATTTTTTTTGCGACGGGGTCTTCCTGCTCTATATGCGGCAGATTGGCAAGCGTTGCGTTCAGTTTTAGGAGAATCTCTGCCTTTTCCTCGTCGTTAATTATCTCGTGTTTGGGCACAATGCGGCTCTCAAACACATTGAACGTTTGTTCTTCCATCATAATAATACCCCGCATTTTTCAAATGCGTCGTATCCCATATTATCGCTTTACTACCCGCATTTTTCAAATGCGTCGTATCCCATATTATCGCTTTACTACCCGCATTTTTCAAATGCGTCGTATCCATACCCCACAGCTTCGCGAGTGCGTATCCCATATTATGCTTTACTGCGCTTCGTGTATCGTATCCATTATGACTCTGCGATGCCAAACTGTTGCTTTGCTTCTATCATGGGCCCGGAGGGATTCGAACCCTCGACAGGCGGCTTTCCTTTGCGACTTAAAAGGCCGCTGCTCTGCCAGGCTGAGCTACGGACCCGCCTGGTCATATACGCCCCGGCCGGGAAATTCAAAGCGTGCAATGCGCATCGCTTTTTTGAACCCGGGTCACAGCCTTGACAAGGCTATATGCTAGGCCGCTACACCACCGAGGCATATTGCATAGCCAGAGCTAAAACATGAAATTTCAAAAAATTCCGGCACGGCACATCGCTATATTTCTCCCTGACTATGAATGGCCAGCAACGCCCAGACTTTCCCGGCAGAGCCAGTAATCGCCAAATCGTAGGAGAGCTTGACTTCCAAGTTCGGAATGGGTTTGGGTATCGCCTCTCCGCTATGGCCGCTGACCTCTCTTATTAAAAGAGATGTTTATTTAAAGGTTTTGCAGAGTCTAACGTCTCTTCTATAGGTTGTCTTTCCCTGTCTATTCACTATGTGCACCACATCTTTTATACTTTCGTATTCGTTGGGACTCGCCCAATAAGTCTTAATCCTCGCCTACCCGTTGTACAGAGAATTTTGGGCAACCTATTCGCGCAGGTTTCCATTAAATAGTCCCTGCGCACAATAAGAAATCATGGTTTCCGCCCCTGTCATCGCCGGCGCGTTCATGCTTGTATTGCTCATCATGGGCGGCTTCGTGTATATTACCGTGTTCTCGCCGCCCGGCGAAAAGCAGGAGCTGGACAGGCCCCGGCTTGGCAACAATGAAAATGTAGGCGCACAGCACGTCGCCTGGCTTGCCAACGAGATAGGCGCGTATAAAATCCACGCATCGCCCACCGGAGAGAAAGCGGTTTTTGAAGTCGTGGTAGAAGGAACGGCATTCTCGGTTACAGCAGAAAACGGCGTTCCTGTCGTGTCCCAAAACGCAGCGGAAAGCCCGGACCTGCGCATCACGGCGTCGCGCGCCGCTTTCGGGGAGATAATGAATTCTAAAAACCTTTCGCAGACGCTGGCCGGTCTATACAGCAGTGATGGGATAAGCATTGCCGTCGAGAAAGGCGAAGCAACGCTCGCTCTCAAGGGCTACATGGCGGTTTACAACGAAATCGTAAAGTGACATAGAAAAGCATAGTGACTGTTCA
Source organism: Candidatus Aenigmatarchaeota archaeon (assembly GCA_016198645.1). Taxonomy (GTDB): domain Archaea; phylum Aenigmatarchaeota; class Aenigmatarchaeia; order GW2011-AR5; family GW2011-AR5; genus JACQID01. Next base: position 3,559 of record JACQIE010000003.1, read on the forward strand.
CGACATGTATCGTATGCGGGCAAGAGCGAGAGCAGAGATTACAGGAGAAAAAAGTGCAGCATTGGGTGGCGCGGATTACGCGGAAACTTTGCTGGACATTATATTCTCGGCGCGTTACCGGTTAGCGACTATTTCGATGACGTCTCCGGCCTTTAGTTTGTGGTCTTTCCCGACGGTCATCTTCGTCTTGACGTCTATCGCACGTATAAATTTCTCGCCGATGTCCGTGTGGATTTTGAACGCGAAGTCCAGCGCCGTCGAGCCGAACGGCATTAAAAAGCAGTCCGGTAGCACCCGCCCGTCCTTGTCCGTCAGTTTGTTCAGCCCGCCGGGGAAGACTGGGAAGAAACTGAGCGTCGTGAACACTGCATCGTTCAGAACGCGTTGGATGCCGGTGTTTCCGTATTTCTTCATGACGCTCCGTATGAATTCAAGCGCCGCTTTCTGCTTTTCAGTCGCGTTGCCCGTTATTTCAAAAGTGGCGTCTCCCGGCAGATATTTTATTATTCCCGCCTTCTGCGCCTGCCGTAACGCCAGCTCCGCGTCGCTTGAGCACGGTATTATCACGAGATGCGGAAAGTTTTTAACGAGGCGCTGCAGGTTTTCGTCCGCGTTTGGCAAATCCATCTTGTTCGCCGCTATGAGCATGGGCTTCGTTTCCAGCCGGAGCTCCCTGCACAGCTTCAGCAACTGTTCGTCGCTCCATGACGCGGGCTTTTCCTCCGGTAGCTTTAATTTTATCATCGCGTCTTTCGCCATCTTCTCTTTCACGCCGAACGAGGACATCTGCTCCATTATTACTTTTTCCACCGTGCCGTTGTGCTGGAGCGAGCGCGACAGCTTCGCCCAGCCGCGCTTGAGCACTGCCAGATACCAGTAATCCAGCTCGTCTTCCAGAAACCGCACGTCTTCCACCGGGTCGTAATTCGCCGTCTTTTCGCCTTTTTCGTTGGTCGTCCCGGACGCGTCTACAACGTGAATAAGCGCGTCCGCCTGGTTAAGGTCGTTAAGAAACTGGTTTCCCATCCCCTTGCCTTCGTGCGCTCCCGGCACAAGACCGGCTACGTCCACAAGCTCAACAGGCACGAAACGCACGCCGTCCGTGCAGTAGCCGAAGCGCGGGTTGCATCTGACGGAAAAGAACTTCTCAACGCATTCCGTTCGGACGAAGCCTATGTCATGGTTCGGCTCTATCGTGGCAAAAGGATAGTCCGCTATCTTCACGTCTGCGAGCGTCGCCGCCTTAAAGAACGTGCTTTTACCGACGTTGGGTTTTCCCACGATTCCGATGAGCATCTTATGATGAGTGGGGGATATTTTAAATATGTGTCAATAAGGCGGAACGGCAACCTTCACTGACGTAATTCTTTGAGTCTTCTTACTTCAGCCGATGTTTCGCGTATTCTACGCATGTCATAATCTGCATCTTCTTCTGCCGTTGTTATCCGTGAACCATCTTCCAATGTAATATAAAATCGATTTGCTCTACGTCTTTCAAGCAGACTGTACGCTCCAATGGCAGCGCCTACTGTAGTAGCCACAACACCCATAATCATTTCTCCGGGATTGCCGCTCAATTTTCCATGATAAACAAATCCAGTTCCCATAGCTATAGGATAAATCTTTTCCAGATTATAAATCGCACAGTGACCAATAAAGTTGGCATATGACAGCGCTCTGTTAAATCTGGCATTTCGCAATGCCCGTCTTGTGTGTTTTTGTTCATCGCCGGCCTTTGTCATAAGAATGCACCTTTATTAATCCAATATGCATTTATACCAGTTTACGGTGTTGATATGCATATCTAGCTGTCCATTAAGCTTTTATACGAGATTAGAAGTCTAATGGAATCTTATCGTTGGATTCCCTCTGACGCTTTCCCCGTATCTGCCTGTAAATGCCGCTGCCCATTTCGCCAGTTTGGCATCTTCCCGCGCCCATTTAACGGGAATTTCTCCTAAAATTTGCGGTAGCGTTTTAGAAAAGTGCCTTGTATTCATGTCACGGTCTATACGGTTTCCGAGTTCTTGCATTCTTTGCTGATGTAATGGGGCGTCGTCTGGTATCGCATATATCGCAGCTCTATGAGAGAGAAACAAAAACAGGTTGGCGTGCCCATCATGCGGCAGTGCCCTTCAGGAAGCGAAAGGCGTTAATCAGAATATTCAAGCGATAATGTCTTTGGGCATATTTAAAGCGAACCCTGCCGGATTAGTTTAAAAACTCCCATATGCCTTTTGATAGTAAGGTGTGGAGGTGTGCATCGCATGGCAAAGAAGAAGTAAATTCTAAGCCATAGTCATTGATGATAGTCTACCTTCTTTTCTTTTTTTCTCAACCCAGCTTGATTCCCTCTTCCTTGAAGCGTTCCTTGACGCGCCACAGCACCTCGGAGCATATGGCGTCCCGGCGGTTTATGTTCTGTATCCAGAACCAGACTTCCAAAACCGTCCTGTCCTTGTCCATGCTCTTTATCAGAATCTTCGGCTCGAGCTTTTTTATGTCCTTAGGCAGCGAAAGCAGGGCTTCCAGCACGGACATGTGCTTCGATACCTTTGGAACGATATTGCTGTTCTCTACGCATATCTCCATTATCACCGCCCGCGCTTTTTCCATGTCCGCGTCATGCGCTATCGGCACCTCCAGCGTCGTCTTCAGGTATTCGCCCTGCGTGTAGTTAATGACAGGGCTGGAGAAGAACATGGTGTTCGGGACGATGAAAATCCGCCCGTCCACGGCGCGCATCTGCGTTCTTCTAAGGCCTATATTAATGACCTTGCACACCGTTCCGTTGAATTCGACGTAATCCTTCTCGCGGAAAGGCCTGTCCAGTATTATCAGAAAGCCGGAATAGTAATTTTGTATCATCGGCATCGCGCCGGACGCTATCACTATTCCGAGCAGCCCGAGGCTTGCCACAAGCTCGCTTACGTTGAACGCCAGCACATAGGTTATGCCGTAGCCTATGCCCACGACATAAGTGGAGTAAAGCAGCATCTTCGCAAGCAGGTAGGCGCCCCAGAATTTGACATGCCGCGTTTCCAGATATTTGAGTATCAGCGAGTAGGCGACGTTCCCGCCCACGGCAGTCACGAGCACTGCGAAAACAAAGAGCGTTATCCTTTCCAGCGATATCGCGCCTATCTCCAGTGCCATACGTGTGTTTAGTCTGGCTGATATTTATGGTTTCGAAGTGCTGCAGCGTAATCTTAAAACCGCGCAAGCGCTTTATCTGCCGGTGCTGACGGTAAACGAGTAAACTGAAAACGAGCCGCACCGCTGAAAATCACCAACAAAAGACCCGCACTACCTAAACTAAACGGTAAATTTCAAATTGGCAGAGCCGATTTGATTTTGGCGAAAACGCCAAAACAAGTACAACA
>JACQIE010000008.1 GCA_016198645.1 Candidatus Aenigmatarchaeota archaeon
ATGCCCAATTTCTTGAATTCCAGAAATTCCCTGAACGACAGAGGGTAGAGCTCATATGCGAGCATTCTGCCCCTGAGGGGCTTTGAGGGGACGGCAAGCCTCTTCCTGGATGAGCTTACGACAAGATGAAGCTTTCCTTTCAGTAGTTCGTGGTTCCTGGCAAGCCAGCCCTCCCAGTCGTGCACGCCTGTTATCTCGTCCAGCAAAAGATACCCGGAGTCCCCGAACCATTTGAGGATATCATCGAGCACTGTGCGGCTGCCTTTTATTCTGCTGTCCTCAAGATTGACGTATGCCGCTTTTTTGCCTTCTTTCAGGAGCTTCTGGAACAGAAGCATGACCACGCTTGATTTCCCGCACCTTCGTATGCCGGTGATGGCGATTATCTTGAGCGTTGAATTCCTTTCCAGTCCGTTTAAATTCATCTCTCTTAACTTCAAGTCTTTCTTCTGCGCGTATGCGCTCCATTCCTCGAACACCGCTTCCATAGTATTGTTTTTATACAGAACAATATATAAAGATTTCTGTTCTCTGCCAGAACGATTTTACCGCAAGTTTCTGTCACGTATTTTGATAGTTATTGCCGGTATCACAGTATCAGCACTATTGCCGAGAATCCTATGACCGCCAAAACCATGGCATGCTTCACGCCGGCGATTATCCTGCCCTCGCTCATCTTGCCGATGGTGAGACCGGCGAACACGCCTTGAATAACGACGATACTGCGGAAAATGTTGGGCAGCCCCTCGGAAAAGCTTGCGTTTGTCTGGTCGAACGTGAACGTGGGCAGCAGGAAGCGCGACATTCCTATCATGACGCCGAGAAAGATGAAGTATATCATGTAGCCGTTGAGCATTTGCGAGTAGACGGAAGACGTCCTTTCTTTTTTTATCCTTTCCAGCTCGTAAAGCGAATCCGATACTGCCTCGAGCACAGAGCTCATCGAGCCTCCGGATTTGTGCGCTTCTATTATTGAGCGGACTGTTCTTTTAAGATTCACGCTTTCCGATTCGTTCGCGAAGCTTAGCAGAACTTTGTCGAAGGGTATGCCCCACGAAGTTTTCGAGGATATCTTCTTCACGTGTCTGGAAAGTATCCCGTAGCTGTTGTATTCCAGCGCGCGCACCGCCTGCGGCAGCGTCATCCCCGACTTGATATTGGAAGTTATGTCCGAAAGGAGGCGCGGGAACGTTTCCTCCAGCCCCTTTGTCACGCTGTAACGCGAATACTTTACCGACAGCGGCGGCACGAGAACGACCAGCACTGCAACGAGGCTTAGCATCGCGAATATCTGGTTGCTTTCAAGAAAGAGTTGCACATTCACCGATTCGATGATGAGCCCTGCCAGCGTGGAGAGCATGCTTATGACTATTATGTCCACTCGCTTGCTGTGCTTCTCGCGCACCATCTCGTATAGCTGTTCTTTCAGAGTCGTCATATCACCGGCTGCGTGTAATGTATGAACAGGAGGAATATCACGTTCAATATGGGTATCACTATGAAGACGCCTATGGACATTGCCGTCGCTATATCGAGGCCGAAGACGCTTCCGCCTATGAGCGCCATGATAGAGAGAATCGAAATAAAGAACAGCGGCGCTGCGATAAGCACGGCCGTGTAAAAGTCAGCGTATGTTGAGAGCGTCTTAAGGTACTTGTCGCGTTTCACCCTGTAATTGACCATGGACTCCCGTGAGTACGTTTCAAAGAATTTCTTTATGTCCCCGCCCGTCTCTATGTTGGAAACGACACTGTAAAGAAAGCTGCGGAAATCTTCCGACGGCGAGCGGTCGGCGACGTTCTTTATGCTGGAAACCATGTCCATTCCGAAAACTTCCACGTTCCTCACTATGCGCTTCGTCTCTTCCATTATCTGCCCGTATTCCGGCACGTTCGAGACGAGCTTGAATATCACGAAAGGCGAGACGCCGGACGACGCGATGGCTGCCATATGGTTGACCGCAAAGGGCATGTTCCCCTCTATGCTGTTTCTTTTCGTTGATATCAGGTGGCGCGGATAATAGTGATATGTGAAAAAAATGGTGAACGCCGTGGCAACGCCGGCTGCGAAAGACGTGGTGATTGCCTGCGCTATGGGAAACTTCAGCCCGAACAGCAGGTAGAGCGCGACCGACGGAATCGTGGCGGCAAACGCAAGAAGGGGCATCATGACCATCTTGCCGAGATATATCTCGTATAGCGCCTTAATCCCTGCTTTCTGCAAGGCGTTTTTCAGGTCCATGGCGTATTTTGGAAATTGCTTCACGGCAAAGCCGCCGGCTGCCCGTATGAGAGCTTTGTCCATAATATACTGTGAATTACATAATATTTAAGACATTTTGTAACCCGCGCATTGAAAACCACGCAATACAAGAGACAAGGGCGGGTTAGCGTGCTCGTGACTGAACGATGGATAAGTAGTAAAGCTAGAAACGAACCCGCCCGCCTCGGCGTTGCGCTAAAGTCCTTCCTTACTAAACGCCCGCTTTGCAAGGACGCACGATGCTGTATGACGACTTCGTCGTCCAGTTCCTTCGCGTCAAGTCGCTCAATGCCGCGACGGAAAGCGAAGCTGTAATGCAGCATTATGTATCATATCGCACCGTGGCGGGTAGTTTACCACAGATAAAGATATCACGTTATATTATTTTTTCCAAAAACTCCCGTGCCGTAACTATCTTTATCTCTCCGAATTCTTTCAGAATCAGCAGGTCGGGGTCGCCTGTGACTACGCAGTTCGCTTTGCCGTCAAAGGCACATTCCAGAATCTTGTTGTCTTTCTTGTCTCTCACAGCATCAAATTTACTGGTTGGCTCGACTATGTGAGAATACGTCAGAACAATATCAACAAGTTCTTGTATGCCCTCTTCGGAAAATTGAAACTTATTTCTCAGCCTTTCAGCAACTTCGTCAAGAATTTCCGGTGAAACGACTATCCGATATTCGCCTTCAATTCCTCTCTTCACGGCTTCGTAAGGATTGCCCTTCCAGAAAACTGAGGAGATGAATATGTTTGTATCCAGCACCGCTCTAATCATCCTTTAGCACATCTTTTTCTTTTATCCCTTTACGTTTAGCAAAAGCTCTTCCGAATGTGGCGAGCCTTTCAAAGTCTTTCGCAGTAGGCAGTTCTACTCTTTTGAAGATTATAGTGTCTCCCCTGCCGTATACTGCAAATTTCGTTCCCGATTCTATGCCTAATTGTTCCCTTATTTCCTGCGGAATCACTACCTGCCCCTTA
>JACQIE010000009.1 GCA_016198645.1 Candidatus Aenigmatarchaeota archaeon
AAACGGGTCAGGGTATTGGCGCAGAAGCGGCCAATACCCTTACTTTAATTGCAAAGCCTCTGAACGGCATTCTATTTTATAAACGTTCCACGCAAGATAGAACGATGAAAATCCTTATAACCGGCGGTGCCGGTTTTATAGGTAGTAACTTGGCGATGGCTCTGGAAAAGAGCCACGATGTCACCATACTTGACAATCTCTCGTCCGGGAAAAAGGATAACCTCAAAGGATTTGCCGGCGCGACGGTGGAAGGCGACATAAGAAACGCGGCGTCGCTTAAAAAAGCGGGAACGCCGGACGTTATTTTCCACGAGGCAGCCGTGACTGATACGACGATAACCGACCATGCCGCCATGGCATCGGTCAACGTGGACGGATTCACAAATATACTAAACTACGCAAAAACGTGCGGCGCGCGCGTTGTTTACGCTTCTTCGGCGAGCGTCTACGGAAACGGGCCCGTGCCGATGCGCGAGGAGCAGAGCGCGCCGCTGAACGAATACGCGCTTTCGAAGCTAAAGATGGACAAAATGGCGATGGATTGCGACGTGAGAATAGTCGGGCTGCGATACTTTAATGTTTACGGGTCACGCGAAGAAGGGAAGGGCAAAACGGCGAGTATGATAATACAGTTGGCAAGACAGATGCTTGCCGGGAAAAAGCCGAAAATTTTCAAACACGGCGAGCAGGTGCGGGACCACGTCTACGTGAAAGACGTAGTTGACGCCAATCTTCGCGCGATGAAAGCGAAGCAAAACTGCCTCGTCAACGTAGGCACGGGCAAGGCGACGAGCTTTAACGAACTCGTAAGCATACTCAACAAAACACTTGAGGCGAATCTCACGCCGGAATACATTGACAATCCTTACACTACCGCTTACCAGAGCAATACGCAAGCCGATACACGCAAGGCGGAAAAGCTCATAGGCTTCAAGGCACGTTACGCGCTCAACGAAGGCATAAAGGATTATTTCCGGGAAATCGGCTTGTTGTGAACTGTGCGCTATGATTTAGAAGGCCAATGATAAATCTACCTATATTATATATCTAATTCTGATTATAGAGTATAAAGTGATGAGAAAAATAAAAGAAAAAATCAAAAACAGACTTTTACTGGCCTGACGCGTGAGCGTAGATTGCCTTCGCAGCCACTATGACTGCGGCGGGGCTTGCCAGAGCTGCCAAATTGCCCACAACGGCGTTAAGCAGCGCACCAAGCTCAGCCACGTTAATGGCAGAAAAGCTTGCTGTACCGGCTGTTACCAGCGCGATGGCAGCCACGATGAACGCTGTTGCGTTCTTTTCGGCTACATTCACGAGGCCTACGACTACTCCCAGCAGGACCAGCAGCATAGGCACATAGCCTGCTACGCTGGCGATGACTGCGGCAGCATACGTGCCGCCCAGTGCCGCCAAAACGGCGACCGCCATCCCTGCAAGGAAAGCGTACTCCCCTATCTTTTCGGTGTCCATTTTTTCACCTATAAACGCTTCACACCGGACTATATTTAAGCGTTTTGGGAGAAAGAAAGCTTTATATCCATGAACATGGCGAAAACGCGCGTTTCCTGCGGCAAACATACTTGTTTACTGTTCAAAATGGGGTCGGGAGGATTTGAACCCCCGTCGGCTGGTTTCTTCCCGTGCTTTCATCGCCACACGAAGTGGCTCAAAGCTCCACTTTCCATGCTCTTGCTTTTGACGAAAGGGCATAGAACTGGAGCCAGCTGTCCTGCCAGGTTAGACTACGGCCCCATACCCCTCACTTAACCAAGACGCACAATGCTGTATGACGGCAAGCCGTGCGTCTGACAGCTTCCGAGTGCGTATCCCAATACCCCGCAATGCTGTATGACGCACCAATGCTGTATGACAACTTCGTTGTCCAGTTGGTTTGCGTCAGTTCCCATCGCGTCGTATCCCATTATATTGATTCTTTTCGCTTGCTATCTGTCTCCCATGATTAACGATATCTATAGCCGCATGTTTAAAAATCCGATGCCAGCCGGTCGTTTTTTATAGAACAAAATCCAAGGAATGCCATGTCCCACGGAAAAATTGCAGTCATAGCCGATGCCGAAAAGCAGAAGGAGCTGGCTCCGCTGGTCAGAAAAGGCGGGGAAATCTTCGGTTCCGCTCTCTTTGCGTCGTACGGGAAGATACGGATAGAGACCGGCCGGGGAATACGCGTCGTGTGCGACGGCGAGGAGCTTACGGAATACGATGCGGTGTTTCCTTTCCCGTCGTCAATGGGCGATGCGGCGCTGCCCGTGATAGCCGCGCTTGACAGCTCACTGGCATACGTGCCTTACGGCATGGACGCTTACTTTTCCTTCCAACGAAAAGCACTGGGCATGAAGATACTCAGCCACAGCGGATTTTCCTGTCTTGACGTTCACCATGCGCTCACGGAAGATGCACTGACGGACGCAATACCTACGTTGCCCTTTCCGATACGGATAAGGATAGGCGACAAGTCGTCGATTATAGAGGACAAGAAGCATCTTTCAGCGCTGATGAAACTTAGGAAGAGCGGGCAGGCAATTTCTGTAGAGGAAACGGTTCCCGACAAGCTCATAGGCTGCTTCGTTGCCAACAACGAGGCGCTGGCGAGCGTGGATATAATAAACGGCAAGACGAGGGCTGCCAACGTGGGCAGCGTGATGCAGGACATGGCAGTATCGGCGGTCCGCAGCCTCGGCTCTTCTTATGGGTTTGTCACGTTCGCTGATGACAAAATCGTCTCTTTCACGCTTTCGCCACCCATAGCATCCATTGAAGCCGCGTCTGGAAAAGACGTGTGCACACCGCTGCTGAACGTGGCAAAGAACGCGCGGCCTGCGAGAAAACTGGGGATATTGCGCGCCATCATGGGCGCCATAGGAGTGAGAAAATGAAGATATGCATTCTAGGCTCAAGGGAGAGGAAACGGCAGGACCTGTGGCTGATAGAAGAGGCGAGGAAGCGCTTTGACAAAGTGTCTTACGTCCAGATACCGGACATAAGGATACACGAAGGCGAGGCTTTCTTCAAGGGCGGGAAACTGTCGGAATACGACTGCGTTTTCCCCCGCATACCCAGGACATACAAGAATTTCGGATACGTGATAACCAAGCTTCTGGAAAACCGCGTCTTCATGCCCGTGACGCCTGAATCTGTGATAGTCGCGCACGACAAATTTCTCACGCTGCTGAAGCTGGAGGACGCAGGCATAGCGATACCCGTCAGCTACCTTACATATACGGTGGAAAGCATGAAGCCTGTGCTGAACACGATAAAATACCCGCTGGTGATAAAGCTGGTCGCAGGCTCGCTCGGCAAGGGCGTCATGTTCGCCGAGAGCAAGCCGTCTGCAGTGTCGCTATTGGACACGGTCGAAGGAATGAAGCAGCCCATAATGGTGGAAGAATATCTGGAGAATCCGGGCGAGGATATAAGGGCGCTGGTCGTCGGCAACGAAGTCGTTGCGGCGATGAAGAGGACGGCGGAAAAGGGCGAGCGCCGCGCCAACATAGGCGCAGGAGGAACGGGAAAGAAAATACGGCTCAGCCACGAAATAAGCGACATAGCCGTGAGAACGGCAAAGGCACTGGGCCTTGGGATAGCCGGAATAGATATAATTGAAAGCAAACGGGGACCCCTTGTGATAGAAGCAAACGTGAACGTGCACTTTGAAGGCATAACCGAAGCCACGGGCGTGAACGTCGCGGGAGCGATGATGGATTACGCGAAGAAGGAAACGGAGATTTTCAAAAACGGCGGCACGCTTAGCCGTTTTCTGGGGATGGATGTGAGATGGAAAATCTGATGATTATCCGCGACCGCAGCGAATTGCAGGCGCTTGCCGGAACGAAAAAAACCGACAACAGCATATATTTCAGCGAATACGGCAGGACGCGGCTCCTTGCCGCGGCGGAACACGCCGTCGCGACGGAGATAACAATAAAGTACGGAGGAAAGACTGTGTCCGTGGGCATCGGTGACAGAAACACGGACGTGCTGGCGGCATTAGGCGCAGCGCACGCGGGTGGAGTGTGCATATACCCGACAATAATAAGAACGAAGCTGGACCTTGCGCGCGACCCTCTGGAAGAAGGGCTCACGCTTGCCGTGAAACACGAGAAAAGCATCATCAGCGTGCCAATAAGCAACGAACAAAAAACGCTCGCCCACATAGCCGGCACATACCACAATATGATAAAAAAATTCGCGCCTTCCGTTATCGTGGCTTATCACGGGATGCACCGTTCTTACAATACGGACGTGCTGCTGGGCTTCGGCCATTCGCACGAATTCATGGGCGGGAAGAAAAACGGGTTCGCATTCCGCCGCGTTTTCCGTGCCGCGCTGAACGACGAGCTAAAAAAGCGCGGGCTGGAGCCCATGACCGTGAAAATAGCAAGAAGCCACTTCACGGGCTCAAATAATTACACGCTTATACGGCATGTCAAGGAACACAACGACGCAACGCGCGAAAAGCGCATGGGCGTGCATGTTGAGTTCAACAGGAGCGGGCGCGTTTCTGCCAACGGGCTTCCGTCGCCGGAATACCAGATAGCCGCGCAGATTCTTGCGCAGTGCGCGAAGGAGTGGACGTTGTGAAATGTTGCATTTTCTATTTAAAGGTGGATACAATATTTATAATCGGTGAAAAGTATGACAGGTTCTGTGATAATAAAATACCCGTTTTACATAGTAGTATCAGGAAATCCGTTAAATGCGATTATAAGCGGGAATGTTCTCCGTGTTGAGGCACGTGAAGGAAAATTAATTTATGGAACAGGTCTGTTGGGTACAAAATGATAGAAAATTAATCTTACAGTTTGACGGAATTCGATATTTAGAAACCGGGGCATTTCATAACGCTCCTAATTCCTTCACGACTTCGCTTATCACTTTCACGACATCTTCGGCATGATTTTCGTTGAGGAACGACTGCGATTCTACCTCGATGGCGGCGCCTCCGGTTTTTTTCAAAAGCGGCGCCACGGGCAGCGCGGTGTCGCCGGAATAAATATTTTCCACAGTTATCTTCAGCCGCGCGTTATCCAGTGCCTTGTCCAGCGCGCGGAAATATCTTTGCGTGCCAAAGTCGCCTGCTGAAAGCCGCATTCCCGAGAGCTCCGACGCCCTTGCTATGTCCTGATTGAGCCATAGGCGGCGCATGCCGGATTTAGCGTTGAGCAACGCGCCTTGCATCGCATGGAATGCCATGTCGCGTTTCCAGTCCTCCTTATACTTCTGAAAATCGCGTTTTGCGTTAAGCCGTGAAACGACCTGCTCCACTTTGCGCTTGTTCGCCCACTTCCCCCTGCCTGTCACTAAATCTATTACTGAAGGCAGATTCTTTGCCCTTGAACTAAGCGTGTGGCAGAAAACGAAGAAAGGGGTGCGATTGACGCCGAGGCGCTCAACGGCTTTCCAGAACGAGCTGTAAATTTTTCCTTTGCGCCTGTGCTCTTCGGATGTTTGCGCGGCCCATGCATATTTCCTGTAAAATCCTATGCTGCTTTTCGCATCGCCGACACGCATCGCGGCGCGGGGCGGCGCTCTATTGAAGTCTATACCTAATATACCGTGGCGCGGAATGCACGATATTACGGCAGAACCGCCGTGTTGTGCAGCGAGGAATGCCACGTTTTCCGAGCCCACGTCCTCCCGCTCGGCTGAACGGTACGTTAGCGAGGAATGTGGCGCGACGAATATCGGGCCGGGCTTTCCCGATTCAAACGTGACGAAACCGGGCGCGTATTTGAAATGCATACTATAATTAATCCGTACGGAATAAATATGTTGCGCATATGAGGGCGTATTACAAGGAAGGGTTCATGATTCTGAAAACGGGCATGCCCGGGCCGGTTTTTATAGCCCCGCACTCGACTATGACGGTTTCTCCCGTCCTTCGCGGGGATGTGGGAACGGAAACGCTGACAAAGGTCCTCACTGCGAAGACGGGCAGCCTTGCAGTCATATCGCTTGTGCCGCGGGCAGGCAGATACGGAATAGACCTGTTCAGGGAGCCGGCGACGATGAAGGAAGCGCTGGAAATGTTCAAAACAGCGAACAGCTACGACAAAAGAGGCGCGTTTGAGAAGAAATATGCGTTCTACGCCCAGGACCAGGATGAATACCTTGAGAAGATAGGCGTCCACAACCAGTTCTGGATGGCAGCCGAGACGCTGTGCCCACCGAACCCCCTGTACGCCATAATGCATTCGCAGGCGCTTAGAATAAAGAATTTCCCGTCCGTTCTCGACGTGTGCACAAATTCCGGCCGATGGTACAGCGAAAGCGCCGTGCGCGAAGCCGTGGCGAAGATAAACGACAAATATGCGGCGCGGCTGAAAAAAATCAAGCCCGTGCTGAAGCGGTACGCGCTTTACTGGGCGGATACGCACCTGCGGAGAAGCATAGGCTATCGCTTTAGGCGGTTTGACTTACGAACCATGCAGGGCAGCATCAAAACGGAGGTCATGAAAGACATAATGAACGCGTCGGCGATACTGAAAGAAGATGCCAAATCACTGGAAAAGGACTTCACATGGGAAAAATACATGGCACTACTGGAGCGATGCATAGATGCCACCGACTTCGCTGTAACGTACCAGAACAACTTCACCGGCAGGATGGGCGAAGGAAGAATTTCGCGGCTTATAGCAAAGAATGCGGGCAGCGCCGTCATGTTTGAGACATCGGCGTTCATGAACGAGATGTACACCAAAACGTCTTCGAGAATGGTTGAGGACATATTAAAGCGCGCCTCGTCAAAGAAGAAATGGGCGACGTTTGAGAACGCCGGTGAAAAGAAATGAAAATAAAATTCGCTTCCGTTATTGCCGTATATGCGATGGTGCTGCTGGGCAACATATTTTACGTTTTCATTCCCGGCGCCTCACTTTTCGCACTGGATGAATTCCGGATATACGCCTTCGCTATTTTTGCGCCGCTTGTTCCCGTGGCAATAGCCGCGTCGGGCGCGCCCATCGCAAAGCACCACGAAACGGCGATGCAGGCTATCGCAACTACGGCAATAATAATATCGGTTTTCGCCACGATAATTTACGGGCTGCCTGCGATTTTGTGACCGTTAAATAAGTTGCGTTTTTAGTGCTCTCATGAAACCCATGCTTGTAATCCTTACAGCATATCCCGGTGCCGGCAAGACAACAATATCCAGATATATGCAAACGCTTGGCTTTGCGCGCGTCGGAACGGACGATTACAGAAGGATGTTGTTTGACCAAGAGTATCCGGATATAATCGCCGGACAGGACGCGGAACGCAAAGAAGGGGCCGTATTTTCAATGCTGAACGGCGACAAGATTGAGCTGCTTGCGAACAACTGGGATGTTATAGTGGACTCCACTGCATCCACCCATGAACTCAGGCGTTACTTGCTTGATACCCGCACGCGCCGCGGGGAAATACCTGCCGACAAGTATGTCATGCATATCATGACGCGGGACGAAGAGCTAATAGCGCGAGGGCGGGGCGATGCAATAGAAACATGGAACAAGTCATGGCAGGAACCGTCGTCACTTCTGTACGGATGTCCTGTTCTTCGGTATTACAACAACACTCCATGCGAGCGACAGGACGCATTTGGAGACATAAGCGAAAGATTCAAAAGAAAACTCTGGGTTCCCTCGCACTGAACGGGTTAAAAATCTGTGTCAGTAAGGAAACGGGAAACTCTGCATGTGGCCGTATTTTGGCGAAACGGGGTTCGTCTTAGCTTTTACAACCCGCATAACGAAAGCCACCGAATACGAGAGACAAAGGCGGGTTACTGACGTACTGACTGAACGGTAAACAAGTACAACAAAGGCTTTTCTTGGCAGGGTATACGAGGAATTCAAAGATTCCTCGTAATAAAGCCGAAAGCGAACCCACTCCCACAAAAATTCGAACAATGTATGAGAGTACTTTCCTTCGCTTTCCTAACACCCGCCACGAGCAACCCGACGCACAGCGGTGCGTCATACACCGTGTGGCGGGTAGTTTACTTACCGTTTGGTATGGTAAAACGGGTTAAAATTCGTTTAAATCAGTTTCCGCTAAGACGTAGAGATGGAATGCCTGTTCTGCAAGATAGCGCAGGGCGCGATGCCGTCGAAGAAGGTTTACGAGGACAAGGACACGATAGCGTTCCTCGATATAAATCCGGCGAACCCGGGGCATACGCTCATCGTGCCGAAGAAGCACGCGGAAAATATAATGGACGCGGACGATGCAAGCCTGGAAAAGGCGATAGTGGTCGCGAAGAAAATCGCCCGCATGGTTGCGGAAAAGACCGGAGCCGAAGGCGTGAACGTGCTGCAGAACAACGGCAAGCGCGCCGGACAGATAGTGAATCATGTGCATTTTCACGTGATACCGCGCTTCGAGAACGACTCAATGGTCATAAGCTATCCAAGGATGCACGCGAACGAAGCGGAGCTGGATGAAGTCGTGCTAAGGCTGACGAAAAGCAAGAATCCAATAGACGACGCGATAATGCGCGAGATGGGAGCATAGGTTTTCTTGGGCATGTTTATCTCGGTTAGATTTTTGACGGCGCGGGTTTGTTTCAGTTTTTATTACGAGGTTCGTCCCTTACTAAACGCAGTCACCCGAACATGACAATGCCCGCGGCAACAGAGAAGTTGAGCATCGCCCACAGAGTGTTCGATATTATTATCGGGCGCTCTTTATGGATGACGCCATAGAGCAAAAAAGGCACGTTCACCATGAAATAAAGCGCCCATGTCATCAGCGAAAGGCCCACGACGTTATGGTTTGCCCAGACGTTATAAGCCTGCGGCAGCGTTGCCAGCGGCCCGAGAACAGCAAGTATTGTCACGGCGTTGTCAAGCAGCCGCATGCGCGGGTTAGGATGCGGATATTGGTCGTGACGTTTCGACTTGCGCTTGCTCTGATGAGACAAAACGCCGTAGACCATAGCATCACTTCATGAAATATTTGATTGCGTCGCCTATGTTTGAAACTTCTATGACGCTCAAACCGTCAATCGAGGCGCTTTTTTTCTGGACGTAATCTACAATACAATAATGCCTTCCGCGCCTTAAATAGCATTGCTCGGTTCGCTCTATTTCATCGCTGCCAAGCTGCCCTGTAGGAACGAGGAACGTCGTCGCGCCCGCATCCCTGGCAGCACCGGCTTTTTCCGCTACGCCACCCACTGCAGTTATCACGCCGTCTTCGCGGATGCCGCCGGTTATCACTACGCTATTGTCAAGCGTCCTGTTCTCTATCGCCGCGACTGCGCTTATTGCCATCGCCGCGCCGGCGGAGGGCCCCTCGATTGCCTGAGCGTCGGCTTTTATCACGTAGATTATATCATAGTCGTTTACGTTTTTGTTTGTGTATTTTCCGGCCGCGAGCACGGCAGCGCGGGCGGAAAGCTGCGTGTCATATTGCGACAGAACGCTATTCACGCTTACCAATATCTGCCCGGAACCGGGAATGGAAGCGGGGCGGGCGACGGTTATCAACTCGCCGATTACGCCGTTGCCCTGACCGTTCACGGCGGCAATCTTCATGGTAACTTCGTTGCCTTCCAGCGCGGGGCGGGAAAAGAAATAATAACCGCCCAGCAGCCCGGCAGCGAAAATACAGACTATAACAAGAGCTAAGCTCTTCTGCCCCAGCCTGTAGAATTTCTTCAACATATTTTTTCACCGCCTGCTTCCAGAAGCTTCTCTTCGAAGAGAACCGGCACTCCCATCCGTATCGCCATGCCTACGGCATCCGTCGGGCGGGAATCCATCTCCAGCGTCTTTCCGCCGGTCGTCACAACCATTCTGGCGGTGTATATTCCATCGGAAATTCCGTCTATGCGGGCAGACGCCAGCCTTATTCCATAGGCGTCAAATATGTCCTTCATTATATCCTGTGTCATCGGCCTCACGTAGAATTTTTTTGCCATCGCCGACGCTATCGATATCGCCTGATGGTCGCTCACCGTCATATTCACGGCGCGGCATTCGCCCGTCAGAATCAGCACATCGCCGTCTATCGCCGGAGTCACCTCAACGTAGTTTGCAGCCGGCGTGTCCAGCTGGCTCTGCATGAGCACGAACGCCAGAAATCCAATTATTCCTATTATTGCAACCGTCAGTTTTGCCATCGAGTCCACCCAAATCTATATATACCGTAACTATACATTCATTGTAATGGAGCCACGGAATATATTATTATTTCTCGTTCCACTATTAATTATTTCCGCTGTTCCATTTTCTCTTGCCGATGAAGGCGCATCGCCTCCGCCGGAGACTACACAGCCGCCGGCGAGTGACACTCCTCCTGCCAGCGCGCCGGACACAACGCCGCAGGATAGCGGCAGTCCGCCGGCAGGCGACACTCCTGACGCAACCGATACTACACAGCCGCCGACTGACGTTGTGAATCCCGATTCTTCCCAGGGAAGTGACTCGTTGCGTGAAGGCGAAAATCCGCCGGAAAACGTGCCACGGCCGGACGATAACCCGCTTCCTGAAAACGTCAATCCGCCTCGCCCATCGGAAGGAGGGCAGGAACCGCCTGAATTTGGCGACGACGGAAGGCGTGAAGAGCGTCCGCCGGAACGCCCGCCGATGCAAATCCCGCCCGGTTGCCGTGAAGAAAGGGAGCCGAACGGCTTCGTAAGAGTCGTGTGCGACACGCAAACGCAGTGCCCTCCGCCGCAGAAAGAACAGGTTGACAAATGCATGGAGAGCGGCGGACATTCTTCATATTCAAGGTCACCCAACGGATGCGAGGTTTTCAGTTGCCAATTCACGCAGACTGCTGAACTGCAGGGCGGCGTGTTCAAGCAATACTCTCAATGCCCGTCGCAGTCTGACACGGACGCAGCAATAAACAAATGCCAAAGCAACGGGCTAAGGGGCGTCATGTTCCAGAGAAACGGCTGCTCAATTGTGGAATGCATAGGTGAACGGCAAAACAGGTGCCCGCAGATAAATCAGGAAATGAAAGCGCGCGCAGAATCCCAGTGCCAGGGCTCTCCTATAATACGGGACTATGACGGCAACGGCTGTGAAGTTTTGCGATGCGCGCCGCAAAACCAGTGCAGGACTAATATTGACCAGGGAGCCTACGCGGCATGCGAGAGCCGCGGCGGCGAGATGATAACGAATCAGGACAATAACGGATGCATAACTTTCGCGCAGTGCGTCACGCAGGGCGACGATACCGATATTTATGTGGAAAGGCCGACGAAGGAACTGGATTCCGGCGAACTTCTCTCGCTTGCGTTTAAGCTGGAAAATCTGGCCGTTCAGCTTGACACGCTTTCCAAGCAATCAGACGATATAGCGACATATTATGCCTCCTCCGGCGAGCCGGCGGAAAAAAGATTCCGCCGCGTTTCAGATATGTTCTTAGCCGCCAAGTCCAGCGTTCAGGATATAAAAGACAAGGTACGCAGCAGGCTGGATACGCTGTCAGTAGACGACATGGTGGAAGTGAAGCAGGACTTGCGCTATATCAAAGACGTAGTGATAAAGGACATCGTATACGTGATGCTTAGCTCTGACTCGGAAATAGAGAGTGCTGTGGAAGAAGGCAAGACCAAGGACTGCGGGACGAACGGGCAGTGCTTTGACCGCGCGTTCAGGATATGCGCGCCCGTGAAATTCCTGCCCGAAGGGAGGTCGGGTCCTGCAGTCGAGGTTACCGGACTTGAAGGCAATGCGTGTGTTCTGAAGGCGACGATGTTCGACCAGGACATGACGTGCAAGATAGAAAAGTATGCCCTTGGGGTAAGGGATCCCGAGACGGATATTCTTACGTTTTGCGTGGGCCCGCTGCTTGAAAGCTTGAAGACGCAGGGCTTGGACG
>JACQIE010000011.1 GCA_016198645.1 Candidatus Aenigmatarchaeota archaeon
GCTCATGGTCGTCGAGAACAACATACGCTCTCCGCGGTACGGCATTCCTATAATAGCGTGCAAGCACGACCACATAACAGGCGCGTATCTTCTTACGGCCGACGGGACCAAGCTCGCCCGCCGCGAAGCGACGGAGATTCTGAACGCCATGGGCATAGAAGAATTCGCGATAAAGGACGAATACACCGGGAAAGAAATATTCAGCCATATACTGCCCAAGGGGCTTAACGTTGCTTACACGGATGCGGCAGGCAACGAAGTGGAGATAAAGGACGGCTTCCTGAAGAAAGGTATCATAGACGAAAACGGCCTGGGCGAAAAGAAGGGCATGCTGATAGACGTAATCGATAAACAATACGGGCACGCCGCGGCGCGGGATTTCATTGACATGGTTTCACGGCTTGCGCTGGAAGTCGTGTCGCGAAGAGGCTTCACAATCTCGTCTTCCGATGAAGACATCTCTGCCAAATCCAGAAAGCGGATTGAGGAGATAGTTCAGGAATACGAGGATACGACCAAGATGCTTGTTCGTGATTACGAGAAGGGGCACGGCGACAAAAAGAGCGGCATGGGCATAAAGATGGTATTGGAAAACAAGATACTGCAACTCGGCGGGGACGCTTCAAACAAGGCAAGCGACGTGATAAAGAAGGAGCTTCCCATGAACTCTTCCGTCATAATGGCGGTAAGCGGCGCGCGAGGCAGCTACGTCAACCTCACGCAGATGTGCGCTTTCGTCGGCCAGGAAGCACTGGAAGGCGAACGGATATTCCGCGGCTTCCTCGGCAGGACGCTGCCGCACTTCCCGCGGGGAGACCTCGGGCTGAAATCCCACGGTTTCGTGTCCCACGGATACAAGGAAGGGCTTGACCCGTTTGAATTCTTCTTTGACGCCATGAATTCGCGCGAAAACCTCATGGACAAATCGCTGCACACGAGGCACAGCGGTTACATGGAAAGAAGGCTCGTGAACGCGCTGCAGGACCTGCGAGTCGAATATGACGGCACGGTCAGAAACAGCCGCGGGCAGATAATACAGTTCAACGCGGGATGCGACGGGATAGACCCGTCCAAATCAGACTCGGGCACTATAGACTTCGGGAGATTGTGATAGATATGATACCACAGGCAATAATGAAAAAGTTTGACGAATACTGCGAGAAGAACGGCATTGACGGCAGGAAGAAAGAGGAAAAACTGGAAGCGCTGAAGAAAGCGATGGGCAAATACCTCTACGAGCCGGGAGAAGCCGTAGGCATCGTGGCTGCGCAGAGCCTTTCCGAACCGGCTACGCAAATGACGATGCGCTCTTACACGCTCGCGTCGCAGAGCGACAGGCTGAGCAAAGTCACGCAGGGACTGCCCCGCCTGATAGAGATATTTGACGCCCGAAAGACGTTTGAAAAGAACATGATAATCCATCTCAAGGAAAAATACAACAGCAAGGAAAAGGCGAAGGAGGTCGCGACCAAAATCAAAGAAACGTTCATAGGCGACATAATAAAATCGGATTCAATGGACCTTGTGGACATGCGCATAGAACTTGAGCTTGAGAACGTGGGGCAGAGGGACGACGTGAAGAAAACTCTTGAGAAGCACGTGAAAGGATGCGACATAAGCTCGCGCGACAACAAGGTCTATGTCAAGCCGGCCGAAGGCGACTACAAGAACATGAGAAAGATACGGAACAAGATTCTTTCATTCCATATAGGCGGAATAAAGGACATCTCCAACGTCGTCGTTGTGAACGAGGACGGCGAATGGATTATACAGACGGCAGGAAGCAACCTCGATAAAGTGCTGGCAGTGCCGGAAGTTGACGTTTCCCGCACGACGACGAATGACCTGTATCAGGTATACGAAGTGCTGGGAATAGAAGCCGCGCGAAGCATGATATTCTCCGAGTCGAAAGACACGCTGGAAGAGCAGGGGCTGGAAGTGGACGACCGTTATCTTCACCTGCTCGCCGACACGATGACGTTTGACGGCACGATAAAGTCGATAGGAAGATACGGCGTTTCCGGGCGCAAGGCATCCGTGCTTGCGAAAGCCAACTTCGAAGAAACGAAAAGGCACCTGATAAACGCCTCGTTCTACGGGCAGACGGACAACATGCGCGGCATAATAGAAAACGTCATGGTGGGGCAGGTCGCCCCGATAGGGACGGGCATGGTGAACCTCACGATAGACATGGACAAGATGCGCGCCGCCATCCGCAAGGAGAAGTGACATATTTAAGCTTTGTTTAATGAGTGATAAACATGGAAACGATTTCAAAATTACCGGAGAAGAGAGCCGTCATAGGAGCGAGGGAAATAGCCAAAGGTATAAATAGCGGGAAGATAAAGGAAGTCGTAGTGGCGAGCAACTGCCCTGAAAAACTTTACGCTTCCGTGAACGTAGCGATAAAAAAATTCGAGGGCGACGAAAAGGACATGGCCACGAAACTTGGGAAGCCTTTCCCCGTTGCAATGGCGGGCTTTGAGTAAGGATAAACTATGAAAGTCAGGCTTGACGAAGAAACGATTGAATCAATCAACTTCTTCCAGAATCTCACGGGCGCGTACGTGATGGACATGCTTTCCGAAGACGACACGCTGTATTTTGTCGTCGGCAAGGGGCAGTACGGCTATGCCGTGGGCAAGAACGGCGAGAAAATAAAAAAGGCTGAAAATCTTTTCAAGAAGAAAATAAGGATACTTGAATACTTCGATACGGTGCAGGAATTCATCGCCGCCGCTATACCCGAAGCCAAGAAAATCGAAGTGAAGGACGGCGCGGTGGCAATAAGCGTGCCACCGTCGGAAAGGCCGAAGGTAATCGGCAAAGGCGGCAGCAAGATAAAGGCGCTGACAAAAATAGCGGAAAGGCTTTACGAAACTAAAGGCATAAAACTACTCGCGCCTGTAAGAATGTAGATGATGCAAATGGCAAGGATAGTGAAGCACGAAGCGAAAGGGCCCGTAGAAGTGAACGAGAACTGGGTATGCATGTGCGGCCTAAGCGGAAACAAGCCGCTGTGCGACGGCTCCCACAAGCAGACTACGATATGCATCTGTCCCTCCCCTGCCTGCCCGCTCACGGAAGAAAAAGAAAATACTCACAGATACGAAAACGTCAAGAAAACGGAAATCAACGTCGGCGATGAGCACGACGAGGTCAAAGTCGAACGACATTTACAGATACGAAAACGTCAAGAGAAGGAAATCAACGGGCATAAATAAAGCGGTTTTGCGATGATGGCATGGACACGAAAAAAATACATGTCGCGGGCTTTCTGCTTATCGCGATGACGGTCGTTGCTGCGCGGGTTCTTGCGCCCTCGCCGCCGGAGGAGAGCGTTTATCTCGCAAGCGGCTTCGGATTTCTTTCGCTGCTCTCGCTTATCTTTGTGCTGGCAATTCCGATTTTCGTGAAATATGCGGGGAGCCCGCTCACGGCTTATCTCCTTGCCAACAGGCGCTGGCTGGGCATATACGTTTTTATCTTTGCGCTCCTGCACGTGCTTGTCGTCTATAACTTTTTCTTCGGCTGGGACGTGAGCAAGATGATAAACAACACAAACGCGCCTTTTATTGCGCTGGGCTCGATGGCGTTCCTGATACTTGCGTCCATGACCGCCACGTCTAATAACGCCTCGGTGCGCATACTCGGCAGGAACTGGAAAAGGCTTCATATGCTGATATATGTCGCGCTTGCCATGATACTTGTGCACTCATACAGCGTAGGGCTCGTTTTCATGAGTAACCGCGCTCTTAGCGCCGTCGTCATCGCACTGGCCGCAACAGTCGTAGCTATCAAGGCTGCGATGAAGCTCGCAGCCTGGCAATCAAAACAACCTTTATAACCTTTTGGAGATAAGCGGTTAGAGAACATGGCAGGAAACTTTTCAGCTAGGAAATTGAAGAAAAACAGGAAAAAGTTTAGACTTAAGAAGGAAAAATACCGAAGCAGGATTTTTAAATTGCGCGAGAAAACGGACCCTCTGGAAGGCGCTCCGCAGGCGCGTGGAATCGTGCTTGAAAAAAGGCAGATAGAGCAGAAACAACCCTCTTCCGGAATGATAAAGTGCGTAAGGATACGGCTGGTCAAAAACGGGAAGCAGATAACCGCGCACGTGCCGAGAAGCGGCGCGATAAACCAGATAACCGAGCACGACCAAGTGACAGTCGAAGGAATGGGCGGCTCGCAGGGCGGCTCCGTAGGCTCGATATCCGGCGTCAAGTGGAAAGTATTCAAGGTCAATGATATTTCTCTGGAAATGCTCCGGACAGGAAGGAAGCAGAAAACATCGAGATGATTACAATGGAAGAAACACGAACATACCCTGTGAAAAAACCGCAACCCAAGAAAGCCGTGAAGAGCGTGGCGCTGCCGGAAGTCAGGCTTTTCGGCAAGTGGCCGAATGTCGCGGAAGTCAAGGACATCGGGCTCAAAAATTACATTACCGTGAAACCGCTTATCGTGCCGAAGTCTTTCGGCACAATGAGCGGCGGGCGGTTCCACAAGTCAAGAATGCACATAGTCGAGCGCCTGGCAAATCACATGCTCGTGCCTGGCCACACCGGAAAGAAGCACAGGGTTTCATCCGGCTATATGGGCGGCAGGAGCGACGGCAACCTGAAAAAGATAGAGACTGCTTTCGCTATTATTGAAAAAAAGACGAATGTTAATCCGGTCCAGGTACTTGTAACAGCGGTGGAAAACGCCGCACCGCGCGAGGAAGTCACTTCTTACCAGCTTGGGAGCATAATGGCGCGGGACTCTGTCATAATGTCGCCCCAGAGGCGCGTAGACAAGACGCTGCGGAATATCGCTCAGGGCGTTTACAAATCCGCCTTTGGCAAGAAAAAAACCGTGGAAGACGCGCTGGCGGACGAGATTGTCGCCGCGTTCAAATCGAGCAACGACAGCCATGCCATACGCGAGAAAGAGCGGCTGGAGCGCGAGTCAATAGGAGCGAGATGATAAGATGACAAATCGTATTAGTCCGTCGAGAGAAGTAAATGAAGCATTTAGCAACGACCCGATACATTTCTTTCCGGCAACTACAGAAGCCTTACAGGCTGCTTATAATGACACAAAAGGCGTTTGGTATAAAAGCGAAATTCTACGAGCAGAACTTGTCCATGGCAGACATCAGCCGCCTGAATTATATAGAGAGTAATTCCAGTTGTTGAGCGGAATTGCAGTAAACTACCCGCTGGTGAAGGACGCACGATGCTGCATGACAGCTTCGCTTTTCACCGTGCGTCCTTGCAAAGCGGGCGTTTAGTAAGGAAAGGACTTTTAGCGCATGATTCGGTTTTTTGGCGACACGGGGTCGTCTTCGGCTTTATTACGAGGAATCTTTGAATTCCTCGTATACACAAAGACTTTCTGTGGAAAGTCTTTGTTGTAATTATTTGTCGTTCTTGGTTAGTATATATCCTCCCAAATCCAACACTATAGCGTTCGTTGATATTATCGCCGCTCTAAACGACATGGGAAAGGAATAAAAAGTATTGGATAGTAAAGAGAAAGGAAATATGGAGGTAAATAATGACACAGGCTTCAGTAGAAACGATAGCCACACTGATGCATAAGCCCGACAAGATACGGAACATAGGAATCGCTGCCCATATCGATTGATTCTGAATTGCGGTTCAGGATTCGAGTGCATGGGAAAACGACTCTTTCCGACAACCTTGTCGCAGGCGCGGGCATGATATCAGAAGAACTGGCAGGCCAGCAGCTGTTCACGGACTTTGACAAGCAGGAGCAGGAGCGCGGAATAACCATATTCGCAGCCAATGTTTCGATGGTTCATGACGTGGACGGCGACGAATACTTAGTAAACCTTATCGACACGCCGGGGCACGTGGATTTCGGAGGCGACGTCACGCGCGCAATGCGCGCGGTGGACGGCGCTGTCATAGTTACGGATGCCGTTGAAGGCGTCATGCCTCAGACTGAAACTGTCATCCGCCAGGCGCTGCTTGAGCGGGTGAAGCCCGTGCTCTTCATCAACAAAACGGACAGGCTCGTGAGAGAGCTGCAGCTCACCCCCGAGCAGATGCAGGAGCGTTTTGTGCGAATAATCGGGCAGGTCAACGGGCTAATAAGCAAATACGCGGAAACGGAGTTCGCCAACAAGTGGATGGTGAAAGTCGAAGACGGCTCTGTCGCCTTCGGCTCTGCGTATAGAAAATGGGCGATATCCGTGCCTTACATGAAGAAGACGGGGATAAGCTTTAAGGACGTCATCGAGCACACGAAGAAAGAGGAGCACGACGAACTCTCAAAGAAAGCACCGCTTCACAAAGTATTACTTAACATGGTAGTGAAACATCTTCCCAGCCCTGCGCAGGCGCAGGTCTACAGGATACCGAGAATCTGGAAAGGGGACGAGACCAGCGAGGAAGGGCAGGACATGATAAAGCTCAACGAGAAGGGCGGCATAGCCGCCGTCATCACCAAAGTCAACCCCGACCCGCACGCTGGCTACGTCGCAACGGCGCGCATATTCTCCGGAACGATAAAGAAAGGAGACGAGGTTTATCTTATCGCGCAAAAAAAGGTGCAGAGAATCCAGCAGGTGTCCATTTACAAAGGCCCGCAACGCGTCCAGATGGACGAGATACCGGCCGGAAACATTGTCGGCCTCGTAGGATTGACGGAGGCATTTTCCGGTGAAACGATAGCGTCAAAGGAAATACATCCGTTTGAAAGCATAAAGCACATATTCGAAGCTGTCGTGACTAAAAGCCTCGAACCGGCGAATCCGGCCGACCTGCCGAAGCTGATTACGTTCTTGAAGCACGCAACGAGGGAAGACCCGACGCTCGTGTCAAAAATAAACGAGAACACGGGCGAGACGCTTATTTCCGGGCTGGGCGAGCTGCACTTGGACGCGAAAGTCGAGCGCCCGCTGAAAGAAAGAGGCATTGAAATCAAGACGTCGCTGCCGATAGTCATATACCGCGAAACGGTGCGCGAGCCTTCGCCCGAAGTGGAGGAAAGGTCGCCAAACAAGCACAACCGGTTCATCCTGCGCGTTGAGCCGATGGAGGACGGCGTGCACCAGCTGTTCGCTGACGGCAAGATTGACGAAGTCATGATACGAAAGGACCTGAAGAAGGCAGTGACTCTCCTCGTCGAAGCGGGCATGAGCAGGGACGAGGCAAAGAAAATAGTCACGATGAGCAACAACAACCTTCTCATAGACGAGTCTAAAGGCGTTCAATACCTTAACGAAACGATGAAACTCATAATCGAGGCGTTTGCAAGCGCCGTGAACGCCGGTCCCCTGGCGGGCGAGCCGTGCAACCAACTGAAGGTATTTATCACGGATGCCACACTGCACGAGGACAACGTGCACCGCGGGCCGGCGCAAGTAATACCCGTTGTCGCCCAGGGCGTCAAAGCCGCGATGATGCGGGCGAAGCCGACGCTGCTTGAGCCCGTGCAAATCGTGAGAATAGACGCGCCCGAAGAGCTCGTAGGCAACGTCATGACGCTCATTCAGAACAAGCGCGGGCAGATTTTAGATACAACGATAGAGCAGGGAACCGCGGCAGTGAAGGCGAAGATACCCGTGGCGGAGACGTTCGGCCTTGAAGCGGCGCTGAAAGGCAATACCGAAGGCAAGGGATTCTACTCATTGATAGATGTGTTGTTTGAGAAACTGCCGGAAGACCTGAAGATGGACGTCGTCAGAAAGATACGCCAACGCAAAGGATTGCCCGAATTGATGCAGCAGTAAGTGCGAATCGCATCGTATCCTGCTACTTCGGCGACGGACAAAGAGGCAGAAAACGGATTCTCGCGCACGGCTTTTTAACCGTATCTGTGTTAGTGGAAAAATGGCACTGACCAGACTAATGAACGTAGATGGAAATATAGGAATGAACAATCCCGAAACTCTGCGGGACTTGACTATAGACTTGCGGAGAATGGATAAGTTGGGACACGAAAACCGGCCTTCCGGCGCGAATGCTTACGAAGTGCACGTTAGCCGGGGCATAGAGACCGGCTTTGTTTTCGAGATACAATACGGGCAGCTGCGCGGAAACGATTTTACGCCACTGGGAGTGCCGTCCAGATACAGCACGGAAACGCTTCCTTATCTGTAGCCTTTCATCGCATTAATTCTTGGTGATTGACGGAAAGGATTGCCACGCCCAGCAGCAGCGACGCCCAGAAACTCAACTCGTGGCTGCCGGGAAAAAGATATATATCGAGCAGCCCCCATGCCCCGCGCCAGAACGCCACTATGGCGAAACCCACTATTATGGCGAGGACAAACTTCCCCGTGCGGCGTGCCATAAGATTACTTTGCATGCCGGTAATAATAAGAATGCCGTGAAGCATATATTTACTACCAATATGTGATAAATAATAGAGAAGCTTAAATACGGGAAAGCATAGTAA
>JACQIE010000012.1 GCA_016198645.1 Candidatus Aenigmatarchaeota archaeon
GGCGGGTAGTTTACAAATCTTTACGAAGGCAATGCTATGCACAAAAAGTTAGGATATTGGCACGGTGAATGACGCACAAAGCTATATGACAGCTTCACTGTCCGGTCGCTTGGCGTCTGCCTGCATCGCGCCAATACCCTGACCTGTAGTGTGAAACTGTTTGAAGCGCTTCGCGCTTCGGTCAGCAGATGCCCACGACTTTTTGTGCAAAGCCCGAAGGCAATCATCCTTTGACGTTTGCCAGAGGCTTCAGCGCCACGACTTTTGTGGATATGCCGGCGTCGTGCACGCTCTGCACGACCTCGTCTATGTCCTTATATGCCCCGCCCGCTTCCTCGGCGACGCCGGGCATGCTTGTTGACAGAACTATTATTCCGCGCTTCTCCATGTCCTTCAGCAACGTATCACCGCGCCACATTCCCTTTGCGCGGGCTCTGGACATCGTCCTGCCCGAGCCGTGGCACGTGCTCCCGAAAGTTTCTTTCATCGCGCGTTCCGTTCCGCGAAGCAGGTAAGAGCCTGTTTCCATGGAGCCGCCGATTATTATCGGCTGTCCGAGGGCGCGATACTTTTCCGGAACTTCTGGCATATTCGGGCCGAAAGCGCGCGTGGAGCCTTTTCGGTGAACGATAAGTTTTCTCTTCTTGCCATCCACGTCGTGTGTCTCTATTTTCGCAGTGTTGTGGGCGACGTCATAAACCTGGTGCATCTCCATTTCTTCCGCGCTTTTCTTCATAATTTTTGAAAACGCCTGACGGATGCGATGCAAAATAACCTGCCGGTTGGCGAAGGACATATTTATGCCGCATTTCATGGCTTCAAAATAATCCTGCCCTTCGCTGCTGGAAAAAGGCGCGCACGCCAGCTCGTTGTCCACTATCTCTATCTTGTATTTCGGCATGACCTGCAAAAATTTCTCAAGATAGTCCGTGCCTATCTGGTGACCGAAACCTCTACTTCCGCAATGAAACATTATTACTATCTGGTCCTTCTGCGTGATGCCGCACGCCTTGGCGAAAGCGGGGTCGTGGATTTCAGCAGCGCGCTGTATCTCTAAGTAGTGGTTTCCGCTGCCGAGCGTGCCGATTTGCGACAATCCGCGCTTCATAGCGCGGTCCGAAACTTTAGAGGAGTCCGCAGCCATTCGCCCTTCCTCTTCCGTCATCTTCAAGTCGTCGTCCCAGCCGTAGCCTTCTTTTATTGCCCAGCGGGCGCCTTCTTCCGTTACTGTGCGGAAAGCGTCTTTTGTGAGTTTCACAAAGCCGGAAGAGCCGACGCCGGCAGGAACGGTCTTGAACAGTTCTTCTATCAGCGGACGGATTTTCGGTTTTATATCGGTTACAGTAAGATTGGTAGTCACCAAGCGCATACCGCAGTTGATAATTCGCCGCGAATCGTTAGCAATTCGCAGTATCGAATCCGATACCGCCCGGTGATATTACTCCTTCGTTCAGGTCAAACGCCGCCACGCCGCCGATGGGAAATCCGTAGCCGAAAATGCCTTTCTTTAGCAGAAGCTAAGAGAAATATGACCATCGGGCATGCACATGGCATGCTTTACGATTCCCGGAAGCGTCGCAACGTTTGATATCTGGTTCAGAACGCCGTCGTCTATGGCTTTGATTATTTTTTCGCTGCCATAGATGCGCGCTGGAACGCGCATCTTGCCCTGCTTTGGATATTCCCAGACGACGTCTGATATCTTATTTAGTTTCGCCATGATACACAATTGAGAATTACGCTTATAAATGAATAATACACTCCTCTGAAAAGAATGACGCACACCTTTACCGAAAGGCTCTTACTTCCGTTACCGGCGGCTGCGCGCTTATTCTATTTGGATGGCGGGTTTTTAAAGGTTCTGAGCAAGTAAAATCGGAGAGCTTGATGGGACGCCCATTCAGATATTATACGCGTAAAGATGGCAGTTTAGTAACAACTGCACGACTGCCGGAAGTAGGTACGAATGCAGATATGTTCTTCGTCGCAGCAATTGGCGAATATAACGTAGTGGGTATAGGAAAAGTGATTGCCGTCAATTATCGTGCGTCCGACGAGCAGCATACTTACGTCGGAACCGATGAAGGAACGACACGGAAAGGACGCCAAAGAATGGGAATTATTTCCGACCCACGAAAACAAGGAATCGTAAAAGAGAGTCTTACGGAATGGGGTTTCGGAGGATATGATTTTTTGGAGCCTAGGAAATAATCACTTCTTTTTGAAGAGCAGCCAGCTATCTTTTTCAAAAGTCTTCGGATGCAAAAGCACAAAAGAGCCCTTCAGTTTATTTCCCTTGATTTTCACGGCAATCTTGTCCTCCGTCCAAGTCTCCTCTTCGTAAGAGCCGGAATCCCAGATTTTGACGGTGCCCTTGCCGTAGCCTTCTTTTATTTCGCCGGCGAAGCGTTCGTAGCCCAGTTCGTGGTCAGGCGTCCGGACGGCGAGGCGTTTCACGCCTTGCTCATTCGTTGGCTCTTTCGTTATCGCCCAGCTTTTCAGCACGCCGTCGCGCTCCAGTCGCAAGTCCCAGTGGAGTTTTGTCGCATGATGCTCCTGAATCGCGTATTTCATATTATTCTTAATGAGGGCATGCTATTATATTTTCCGTTTTCCAGCGCATCCAGAAGCTCGCCCGTATTCACAGGCATTCCGCCGCACTTCTTCAGGTTTTCTTTTGCTTTTCCTAGAAGCAGCTTAAACCCATAATCGTTGCCTTTCTCGCGGTGATAGAGCGCGCCAGCCGTTTGTATTATCGCCTGATATAATGTTTTTATTTTTCCCGGTTGAATTGCCCAGACGTTTTCCAAGAATTCGTGACACTCAAAGAATCTTCTTTGGTTGAAAAGAGCAATGCCTTCTTTTAGGATTGTATCGCTTGCGACGTCTTCGTTGACGAAGGAGGAAGGATTCACAATCATTCTTATGAGCCGCGCGGCTTCACTGCGGCGAAGGAAAGCGTCATGAAGAATAAAAAGTCTTTTCTCATTTATCGCTTTCACGCCCTGCCAGCCGGCGCGATTGTATACGGCGGCGCGGTCTATCTTCAATCCGAAACTGCTCCACGAGGCTATCATCAAGTCAGGCGCGAATTTTTCCAGTTTTGAAACGTCCACTCTGCCCTGCGGAAAAGGAATCCCGCCCGCGGCTTTTATCATCGTGCCAATGCGCTCATCGGCAGAAGTTGGCGGATTCCCGCCGATTTCGCAATAGACTTTCACTTTTTGCACTCTTTCTTGTGGCATTCGCTTTCCAGCTTCGGTGATGTGCCTTCGTGGTATTCGTTCCATATGCGCTTAATCTTCTCCATCGGGCTTTCCTGCATATTATCACTCACATAAGAAAGAGTTTAAGACTTTCTCCGCTTGCGATAGACCGCTTTGTAGCGCTTTTTCTTTGACGATTCAAAGAACTCCTGCTTGTCTCCGGGCATATACTTAAATAATTGTCTGATATGCTTAATAATTATGTTATAGCAAGTGACAGAA
>JACQIE010000016.1 GCA_016198645.1 Candidatus Aenigmatarchaeota archaeon
ATAGCCTGTGGTCCAGAATGCTTTGTTGAAAAAATCAAACTTGTCTTCGCCTGCCGCAGCGGGAATGAGCTTTTCTGTTTCCGCGCTCACGGGCGCGGCATATTTTCCGCTTATTTCAAGCGACGCGTCACTTGACGAATTAATCGGCATATCGCCAAGCGTGGTATAACGCCACGCCTCCTCGCGCTCCGAGGGAAGAGGAAGAGAAAAGAAGGCATCGGCTGCCGCTGCTCTGCGCTTTGTCAGCCACGCAGGCTCGCTATTTGCGGGTAAAGTATTCTTTGTTATTGCCATTTGGCTACCCCACCGCTCCCGCCATTTCCATGTGTATGAGCCGGTTAAGCTCCACCGCATATTCCATGGGCAGTTCTTTCGTGAACGGCTCTATGAAGCCTCGGACTACCAGCGCCATCGCGTCGCTTTCCTTAAGCCCGCGGGACATGAGATAGAAAAGCATCTCCTCGCTCACTTTGCCAACGGTGGCTTCGTGTGTTATGGAGACGTTCTTCTCCGCCACGTCCATGTAAGGCACGGTGTCAGATGACGACTGTCCGTCAAGTATCAGCGCGTCGCACCGGACGTTGGACCTAACGCCCGTGGCGCCTTTTGCCACGCGGAGCAGACCGCGATACGTAGTTTTGCCGCCGTCCTTGCTTATTGATTTAGACAAGATAGTAGAAGAAGTGTTCTTCGCCATGTGTATGGCTTTTCCGCCGGCATCCTGGTGTTGACCACGACCGGCGTATGCTATGGAAACTATGTTCGCCTGAGCGCCTTCGCCGAGAAGATAGACGGACGGATATTTAATAGTGGTCTTCGAACCCAAATTCCCGTCAATCCACTCCACGACTGCGTTGCGGTGAGCGTGCGCGCGTTTCGTCACAAGATTATAAACATTATTCGACCAGTTTTGTATCGTAGTGTATCTCAATCGCGAGTTTTCCTTCGCCAGTATTTCTACGACAGCGGCGTGCAGCGAGTCCATGGAGTAGGACGGGGCTGAACAACCTTCGACGTAGTGCGCTGAAGAGCCGGGCTCCGTTATTATCAGCGTGCGCTCGAACTGCCCCATGTTTTTCGCGTTTATCCTGAAGTAAGCCTGCAACGGCATTGAGACTTTGACGTTCTCCGGCACGTAAACGAAACTGCCGCCGGACCAGACGGCGCTGTTGAGAGCGGCAAATTTGTTGTCGCCCGGCGGAACTATTTTTCCGAAATGTTTTTTCACGATTTCCGGGCACTCGCGCAAGCCGGAATCCATATCCAGGAATATCACGCCCTGCTGGGAAAGCTCTTTCTGTATGTTGTGGTAGACCACCTCTGATTCATATTGAGCGCCTACGCCGGCGAGAAATTTCCTTTCCGCTTCCGGAATGCCCAATTTGTCAAATGTCTCCTTTATACCTTTCGGGACGTCATCCCAGCTTTTGCCCTGCTTCTCCACAGGCTTTATGTAATAGAATATGTTGTTGAAATCTATGCCCAGCTTCGGGCCCCATTGTGGCATCGGGCGGGAGAAAAATATCTTCAGCGCTTTCAGGCGGAAGTCAAGCATCCATTCCGGCTCGCTTTTTATCGCGGATATTTGCCTCACTATCTCCTCGCTCAGCCCTTTCTTTGCCTTGAACGGATACTTTTCCGGGTCGCTGAAGCCGTACTTCTCGTCGTAGCGCTCCTTTATGTCAAGTATCTCCTTGGCGACTTCCACTCACGCCACCTCCGGCGAAGAATATCCCTTCTCTTCTATAAGCAAAGCGAGCTCGCTCTTGCCGGACTTCACTGTCCTGCCGCCGGACATTATGTGAACGAAATCCGGCTTGACGTATTTCAAAATACGGTTATAGTGCGTTATGAGGATGACGCCTACATCCGAAGCATCGGCAATTTTGTTTATTCCTTCAGCCACCGTGCGGAGTGCGTCCACGTCCAAACCCGAATCGGTCTCATCGAGTATAGCCAGCTTGGGCGAAAGCACTGCCAACTGCAGAATCTCGCCTTTTTTCTTCTCGCCGCCCGAAAAGCCCTCGTTCAGCCCGCGCTTAATAAAGTCGTCGCTTATGCCAAGCATCTTCGTCTTCTCTTTCACGAGCTTTTGGAAATCGAGAACCGGCATCTCCTTCCCGTTTATAGCGCCGTGCGCGCTGCGCAAAAAGGAAGCCATGCTGACGCCCGGCACTTCGACGGGATATTGAAAAGACATGAAAATGCCGGCGCGCGCCCTTTTGTCCGGGCTCATGCCGAGTATGCTCGCGCCGTCCAGTTTTACGTCGCCGCTGGTGACGCGGTAACGCGGATGCCCCATTATCACATTGGACAACGTGCTCTTGCCCGCGCCGTTTGGCCCCATGACGGCATGAACCTCGCCGCTTTTCACCGTGAGCGTCACGCCCTTGAGTATCTCCTTCCCGTCCACTTCGGCGTGCAGGTTTTCTATTTCCAGTTTCACTCTTTAACTCCCCTTTCACCAACACGCGCCACGCACTTGCCGCAAACGTAATCGTGGAATATGCCGAAGAACGTGCGCGTGAAGGATGCGCACCCTTCGTCCAGCGCCTTTTTGCCCTTTTCCGTCAGGTCGTAAATTATTTTCCTGCCGTCTTCACGGCGCTTTATGTAGCGTAACTCTTCCAATCGCTGAAGCGTCGGGTACATCGTGCCCTGCGTGATGTGGACGTTTTTCAGCTCCGACAGCCGCTTCATTATTTCGTATCCGTGCGTGCTCTCGCGCTTTAAAATCCAGAGTATCTGCATTTGCAAGAGTCCCAGTTCTATCTCGCTTATCTCGCTTTTGCCGAATATTTCGTCCTTCGTCGGAGCGTGGAATGAGACTTCTTCCACATGCTCACTATGTATGTCAGGCGACATAGTATATGTCTATTGGCGAACATATTTAAACATCGAATTCTCTTGGAATTCGATGTGCAAATCCACTGCAGCAAAGCAGTGGATATTTAAACATAGAATTCTCTGATTCTGTTGCAAGAGATAGAAGAACGGCGCATTCCCGAAACAAAAGCAACCCGCAGAAACCGATTCGTGCGGCTATGCACAAATAGTCGTGGGCATCTGCTGACCGAAGCGCGAAGCGCTTCAAACAGTTTCATGCCCGCTAACGCGTCAAGATATTGGCGCG
>JACQIE010000013.1 GCA_016198645.1 Candidatus Aenigmatarchaeota archaeon
ATCCATCGCTGCCTGTGACGTCAAACACTGACTGCGCAAGGCTGTCTTCGGTCACAGTGAGGCAGCTGGTGGAGGTCTGCGGGCAGACTTTTATGTGCTTCGCGGAGTTGTCCAGAGAAGCGCTGGAGAATAAAGACTTGCCGGGAGCGGGATATTTCACAGGCCGCATTTCGCTATCCAGCGAAGGATAATACAGGAACGCAACGTTGCCCGGGCTGACTTTTATGGACTCCGCCTTCTGGTAGACGCAGTCTGATATACCCAGGTTTTTCTTCACTCCGTCCGCGGCGTAGTACTCGTTGTTGCTGCCTTCGTACAAGTTCTTGTCGTCGTAGAGAAT
This sequence comes from Candidatus Aenigmatarchaeota archaeon, assembly GCA_016198645.1. Taxonomy (GTDB): domain Archaea; phylum Aenigmatarchaeota; class Aenigmatarchaeia; order GW2011-AR5; family GW2011-AR5; genus JACQID01. Next base: position 341 of record JACQIE010000013.1, read on the forward strand.
CGCGCCGTTGAATCCGGATTTCCAGAGCTTGAACGACCTTGCTTTATCACCAAATGTATATGAATCGAGGTTGTCAACATTCGTCTGGAAGAATGTCCTGCATCCGTTCTTGTAGCCCGGATTCTCGTATAAGGTGACCCCGTAGCCGGACTTAAGCTTTAAAGACGATACTGCACTGGCAGGTAGTCCTAATCCTCCTGAATTCCAATTAACACAACTTTTGCCACTACTTATATCCGTCATGCTATCACCGAAGTAATCACTTATGCCTGCCAATCCGGCATTAAGGTACAGCATCACGCCATCCATTGAACTCCATATCTTAATGGCAGAAATCACGTTATTGAGTGTATCCCCTGACGGGAAGGACACCGAACTATCGAAGCTGCTGCAATACTGCCCTCCCGTGAGATCAAAAGTAGAATCTGGATACACCGTTGCGACATAACCTGCCGGTACTTCTATCGAAGATGCAATATTGTTGCAGGCGCCAAGCGTTGTCGAATCGCCCGTGAACGGGCACATCGTCCCGGTCTTGCCGGCGTTGTCGTAGAGCTTCACCGCCAGCCCCGCCACCGGCGGCGCGCTCACCGTCCACGTCTCGCTCGCCGGCGAGGCGTCCACGTGCCCGGCTGGGTCTTTCGCGCGGACTTTGAATGTGTGCGTGCCTACGGCTACTGTATAAGTTATAGGCGACGAGCACCCCGGCACAAAGCCTGCGCCGTCCATCTCGCACTCATAAGTGAGCGGCGAGTTTGTGTCGCTGCCACTGAAGGAAAAGGACGCGCTCGTGCTCGTCATCGTGCCGCTTGGCGCGGACGTAATCGTCGTGCCCGGCGCCGCGGTGTCGAGTATTATCGTATTCATCATATTCGCCGTTGCGGCGTTATTAGCCTGCCAGTTGCCTGCCGCGTCTCTGAATATGACGTAAACCGCCTTCGTGGCGTCGCCCGTTGAAAGCGTCCATGGAAAGGATGCAGTGAATGCATACGCCGTAGCAGTTGCAAGGTTATTGAAGTCGTCATTCGCGATTTTCATCTGCGCGCAATCGCCGGCGACGGTGCACGTGAGCGCAAGCGTCACTGATTTCGAGGACGCGTACGCCGTGGAAGCCGTGCCGCCCGCTAACGTGCCGGTTATGCTGACTGAACCGGTGGGCGCGGTGTTGTCGGCGGGCGGAGAAGTTGTTGTCGTGGACGAAGAATCGCATCCCGACGGCAAAGCGCGTGTGCAGGTTTTTGGTCGTGTTCCGCCGTTTCCATTGCACACGACGCTGCTTCCGGTTGTGTCGCAAGCGCTTGCGTATGAACACGATGATATCTCGATGCCGTCGTCCACGTTCGTATGCACCGCGCCTCCGGAACCGCAGCTGTCAATCGTGCATGCATTGGCATCGTCTCTGATTTGGGAACTGCATCCTGTCCTGCTCCAACCAGACGAACCGCAGGCAATAGAACATGAATAATAGCAGGTCCCGGAACTTTCATAAAAAACGCCAGGTTTTGGCGAATCTGAACCCGAATATGCGCATGACCAACCGGACACGCTACACGTGGGCGTCCCAATATATTTGCAAGCATCGCCGTCAATTACGGGATCGCATGTCGGTTTTGACGGCGAATATTCGCACTTGTTCGTACTGGGATTCAACGTGTACCCACCCGGGCATATAGCGTCTGCTCTGCATATTTGTGTATCATCTATACAATCCGTTTGCACATAACCATTCGGGCAAGCTGAACCGCAGGTTCCTTCCGATGAATATTGGCACTTGCCACTCCCTGCATATCCACCTACACCGCCGGGACACGACGGATCTGAAGATAGTGTGCATGACGCAGGAGGATCAGGCGAAACCGCCACTCCCCTCGCGTCATTCACCGACAAGACGAAAACAGCCAAAATAGCCAATATAATCCACGGGTTTTTCATTACGTCACCATCCTACAAACTGGCTGACAGCATATCCCTGTTTGTCAACTACGACATCAGCCTCATAATAAACTACGTTCCCCGAATCTATGGGAGTATCAAGTGCAACCCTGACGAGCCACCCATCCCATTCCAGTTTTGGAGGCTGGCCTGAAAGGGACGGAAACGTCCTGCTGAAATCGCTTTGGACGAAATCGACATACCCCGGATACGCCTTTAACGCAACCTTAATCGCATCCCGGCAACTGGTGCCCGACACGCCCGAATAAGAAGAGCACAGGTCGCCGGACGGAGACGGCGCAGTGAAAACGCCCAGGGCGGCGAGCGCGGCGAGAAAGAACGCCACGGCAAGCATTTTGTGATGTTCAGGCGTTTTCTTGAAGAACACGCTGTCCCAGTTCGTCCGGCGACCCATAATATTAACATGCAGGGAGCGGTATATATAATTTTTCAAAGTAAGACGAGATGTCTTCTGCGGCTTACTGGCTTTGCAATTAAAGTAAGGTTATTGGCACGGTGAATGACGCACAAAGCTGTATGACAGCTTCGCTGTCCGGTTGCTTGGCGTCTGCCTGCATCGCGCCAATACCTGCCCGTTTGTGGGCATGAAACTGTTTGAAGCGCTTCGCGCTTCGGTCAGCAGATGCCCACGACTTTAATTGCAAAGCCGCGGCTTACTGGAATATTTAAAGTTGGCTGGGCATACTTCATTATGGAAACTGTTACTATCGCAAAAGAAGAGTATGAGAAGCTCAAAAGGGCCGAGAAGGTAGAACTACTACAGGATATAGCGCGCGGAATAAAGGACATACTTTCAGGCAAAGTCAAGGAGCTTTAAGTTTCTTAGCAATCTCGTCTATCTCATTTCTATATACTGCGAGGTTTGAAACAATCAGGTCTATGTCACGCTGCTGTGATTTCTTATTCGTTATTTTCTTGCCATACCATTCGGAACGAAATATACGATATGCCATAGAACAAGTATAGAACGCCTAATGAATAAAAGGCACTATACTTTCAATACCGTTCCTTCTTCTGCGCCTTGGAAACGAAGAGATAATACTTCTCATCGTTCTTTAATTCTTCAAGCACGCGCTTCACTATCGCCTTCTTCGGGTCAGGGAAGAGCTTCACCCGCTCTTCTATGTCCGCAAGGCTCGCAAAGAGTTTCTTCTGCCTTTCGGCAAGCATCGCCTGCATATGTTTCGTCCCGACGCCCGGCAAAAGCTGGAACTTGTGCATTCTCGGCGTCACGATGCCGGCAGTATTAAAGAACGCCACGAACCGCGCCTCGTTTTCCGTGACTATTTTATCCACGGTCTCCTCAAGGTACGTCTGCGCCATGTTCGTAAGGTCGTTGTAGTCAATTTGGCCGCGTATAAAGCTCACCTTGTCGCGCTTGCCGTCGCCAATGTATACCGCTTCGCCTTGCGATAAATCCGTCTCTTCCCGCGGTATTATTTCCAGTAATGTGAAGAAATTAGTGCCTATGGCCTGGGCTATCGGCTCGGCCTGCCTCCGGTCGGCATAGCCCTGCGACAGAAAATCTAAGACTATGCAGTTTTCCTCTTTCATCATACGAATCCCTTGTCATTATTATTCCTTAATTTAATAGTTCCGGCGCATATAAAAAGCCTTTAAAATCAGCCCGCGTATTTCTTGACTATCGCGGCTATCTGCGCTACTTCTTCCTTCTTCAGGTTTGTTCTTTCTTTGTCGAAAAGCGCGCTCACTTCGTCTTCCGTCACGGGAAGCAGATTGACTATGAGAGTTATGTATCTCTGCTTGAGTATCGCTATCTTGGAAAGCTCCTCCTTCATCTGCTTGAGCTTTGCTTCGCTCAGCTGCGGCAGCTTCTGCAGGTATTCAAGGCATATCTTCTGCTCGTATACCAGTTCTTTCTTCGTCGACGCGTCTTCCATTATCTGCCGCGCCTCGAACCTGTCCGCTTCCTCTTCTGCAAGTATTTCCATCATGCTCCCCTCAGATGCTGTGGCTTCACGTATATTTTTTTCGTCGAATTTCCGTCGCTTACCTGGACCTCGTACCCGTCACCGCGCTTCTCCAGCACCGTTCCTGTCTTGCCCTGAAATTTCGGGTTCGGTATCCCCTTGTGACCTGTGAACTGCACGTTCACTTTCCGCCCGGGCTCGAACTCCGCCAAGTAGAGCCTCATGTTCTTCGGCGCCCTGCCCTGCAGCTTGAAGCGCGTCCCCCTCATTTTCCCGTAAGACTTTCGCACCATGGTAAGACTTATGGGCAGAACGCTTAAAAAGGATGGTTTTCCGCACATCGTCTTAAAGCACGCCTGCCAAAAGATTCGCATGGCGCGATTTCACGCCGACTACACATCTTTCATAGTTCCCGCTGCCGTGCTGCTGGGTACTGTTATTTATCTTCTACTCGGTGCCCACTCACTGGCAGTGCCTGTTGTACTGGCGTCCGTGGCTCTCGGCACTTTCAAGATGCTGAAAGAAACGCTGAACGCGCTTCTCAAAAGGCAGTTCGCGCTTGATTATATCGCCATAGTAGCGATAGCCGTAGCTGTCGTGACGGGCGAATATCTCGTGGCGGCGATTCTCGCGTTGATGGTGTCAAGCGGCGGCGCGCTTGACGATTACGGCGCGAAGCAGGCAAAAAAATCGCTTACGCAGCTCGTTGACCGCATACCGGCAGACGTCACGCTAAGGAACGGAAAGAAAAAGCTCGGCGACGTGAAAGTGGGCGAAGAAATACTGATACGCAAAGGCGAGGTAGTCGCACTGGACGGCACGCTTTTGAGCGAGAGCGGCGAAACGGACGAGTCCTCGCTGACGGGCGAACCGTATTTTATATCAAAAATAAAGGGCGACCTCATACGCAGCGGCACCGTCAATATAGGGCAGCCCATAGCCGTGCGCGTCACGAAAACGGAAGAGGATTCAACGTACCGGAAGATAGTGAACATGGTAAAGGAGGCAGAGAATGAAAAATCGCCGATGGTCCGGATGGCGGAAAAATACAGCGTGTTTTTCACAATCGCTGCTTTCGCCGTATCCGCATTTGCCTACATTTATTC